>JAUWFP010000241.1 GCA_030606845.1 Anaerolineales bacterium
AGCGGCTTATACTTCTTCTCTTTCAAGTCGTAGTAGCTGACCGGCTCACCTTTTTTATACTTATAGAAGGATTTGGTCCCATCCTTGACCATCTTCTTGACCCAGGGTCCAACTTCGATCTTCATGTCTTTCATCCGGTCAAGCGTTTTCTTCACGCCCAGCGCATCCCAGATCTCGAAAGGTCCAATTTCGGTGGCGAATCCCCACTTCATCGCCATGTCTATATCGACAAAGCGGTCGGCGATCTCCGGCACACGGCGGGAGGCATACCCAAGAGCGAATGCCGTCGTCTCCCAGATATATCGGGCTAATCGGCGTGTCTCCTCGGATGCATCCTCATCATCGACCTGGGAGATGATCCAGCGGTACCGCTCACCCAGATCTTCAACCTTTTTGCCGCTACTGAAGAACTCGAAACGTGGTTTCTGCGGAGCTTTATGCTCCATGGTCTCTGGGTCCAAGAGCCAGAATTCCTTCGATCCATCTTCCTTATCAACCCTTTTATAGAAACCCGCTTTAGTTTTGTTGCCCAGCCATTTGCGTTCGATCATCCCCTCCAGCATTTTGACCGATGCTTCATGCTGCAGGATATAGCGGGTTTCGTCGTCAGGGATTAACTCGTACAGGTTCGCTCCCACGTGAGCTGCAATATCATTCCCGATGAGGTCGCGCAGGCGATAGATCGCCGTCTTTGGCCGCCCCACAAGGACGCCCATGATGGTGTCGATCTCCTCGATGCTGTACCCATGGTCCAAAGCATAGGCAACCTCATAGGCGCTCGTGATGGAGAACATCCGGTTGGCGATGAAGTTTGGCGTATCCTTACAGATCACCACGCCCTTCCCGAGCGTTTCCTCACTGAAGTGAACTACGTAGTCGAGCACTTCCGGCAGCGTTCCGCCATGGGGAATCACTTCGAGCAGCTTCAGCCAGCGCGGAGGGTTGAAGAAGTGCATCCCCAGGAAATGCCCCTGGAACCCTTTGCTGCGACCTTCCGCCAATGCCTGTATTGGCAAACCGGAGGTGTTGGTGGCGATGATCGTATGCTCGGCGCGGATGGCATCTATTCGCTCGAAGAGATCTCGTTTGATGTCGAGATTCTCAATGATGACTTCGACGATAAGATCGACATCTGCCAGCTGGTCGAAATCGTCATCCAGGTTCCCAAGCGAAATAAGCTGCTTGGAAGTCTCGCTCAGAACAGCAGGTGGGCGGCTCTTTGTAACCGCTTTCCATCCCGCCTCGATGATCCGGTTGCGGACGGATGCATCTTCTAAAGTTTTTCCCTCCGCTTCTTCAGCGTCTGTGAGTTTAAAGGGTACGATGTCGAGCAGGAGCGTCGGGATGCCCAAGCCTGCGAACAGAGCGGCAATCCCGCCTCCCATCGTTCCCGATCCAATTACGGCTGCTTTTCGAATGTGGTATTTCATAGGCTCCCCTCCTAAGCGTGAGCCACGAATTTATGGCTCATATTAAGAGCTTCATTCATCAGCGGTTTGAACGACACCGGGCGTTGACCAGTTGCCAAATCGATCAACTCAACTCGTGTCGTGAGTATTCCAAGATCCGTCGAGCGACGATCAATCGGTTTATTTGTCCTGTCCCCTCATAGAGATCGTTGATTTTTGCATCTCTAAACCACTTTTCTAAAAGATATTCGCGTGAATAACCAAGTGGTCCCATCAACTCGACAGCACGCTGCGTGATCTTGACGACAACATCCCCGGCTTTCACTTTGCACATTGAGGCTTCGATCGTGTTGGATTTACGCTCGTCTGCTAACCACATCGCTTTTACTGTGAGCAACCATGTCGATCGCAGCATTACTTCCATATCCACGATCTCACGCTCGATGTTCGTCATTTTGCTGCGGGGAAGACCATAGCGGATCTCCACACCCTGCTCCTCGAGCATCTCTTTCAATAACTCGAGGGTTGCACGCGCGATCCCGAGCGCTGACGCAGCCACAAGCGGGCGTGTGGCGTCGAACGTAGCCATGGCGCCCTTGAAACCCTTCTTGGTCTTCTTCTTTTTAACTACTTCAGGGCTGCCAAGTATGTTGTCAAAGGGGATGCGGCAATCCTGAAGCACGATCGAAACAGTGTCGCTGGAACGGATTCCAAGCTTGTGCTCCATTTTTGTAACTGAGCAGCCGGGTGTTCCGGCTTCAACGACGAAGGGGCGCACACCTGCACGACCGGCTTCGGGATCAATCGTAGCCCACATCACAACGAAACCATCAGAGTCTACAAGCGCCTTATTCCCCGCGGTGACGAAGATTTTCTCTCCATTCAGGATCCATTCCTCTCCATCGCGAACCGCCGTCATGCGCACTTCAGCGGGCATCGCCGATCCGGCATGCGGCTCCGTGAGCGCCATCGCATCGAAGACCGGCTTTTCCCCGCGGTAGTTTGATAGGAACCGCTTCTTCTGCTCGGGTGTCCCCGTCGCGTTTACGGCAGCCCCTCCCAATCCACCGCCGGGTGTACAAAGCCACATCCCCACATCCCCCCAGGAGAGTATCTCGGATGTGAAAGCCAGGCGCTGGAAACTGATGCTTGGGCCTTCTTTCTTTTTCTTCGTCTCAGAATCGGTCAGGGTTCCCCCCCCACCCATCGCTTTCTGTGAGGTGTGCATGAACTCAATATAATCCCAGGGGATCTCGTGTTCATGCTCGTCAAAGTGGCGTGAAACAGGCCGCATCATGTTTTCTGCTATCGTCTCCATAATGACAACGGACTGCTCGATCTTCTCCGGTATTTTGAAGCTAATCATGGGCTTTTCTCCCTAACTTCTCTCGAATCTTCTAAACCATCGCCATCCCGGCGAAGGTTGAAATGCCACGCCCGTTGCGCATCCACAGTTCCACAGGATGCTCGCGGATATAACCATGGCCCCCCAGCACTTGAACCGCCCTGTCTGTTACGGACATTGCCGTGTCAGAGGCGCCCATTAGCGCCAGATAGGCGGCTTTCGAAGCATCTTGCTCCTCGTCGAGTATCCAGGCAGCTTCCCATGCCAGCAAGCGGTTCGATTCAACCTCGATCGCCATCTCAGCCAGCATGAAAGCGATCGACTGCCTCTGGGCAATGGGTTTACCCCAGACTTCGCGCTCCTTCGCATAGGGCAATGCATAATCAAGCGCGGCCTTGCTCAAGCCAATCGCCATCGCGGCGATGGTGAATTGAGCGCTGGCGATGACTGGTGCCGGATCAAATCCATCGTCCCCGCCCAAACGAGCATCGGTCGGAACTTTTACGTCTTCCAGAGTTAAGGGGAATGTCGGCAATGCTTGTATGCCAAGAAGCTTGTCCCTCTCGCCGACGGTCAATCCCTTCGCATCCGGTGGAACGATAAACGCCTGCGTCTTCCCGTCTAATGCGGCAAACACCAAGAATGATTCAGCCTGGTCGGCGAAGGGCACATATACCTTTTCGCCGGTGAGCGAATATCCACTTTTGGTCTTCTTTGCAATCGTGCTCATCTCACCAAGATGGAAATCAAAACGGGATTCGGTGAGGGCGGCCACATACGGCTTCCATTCTGCTTCAATGACCGGCGGGATTAATGCTTCCTTCTGCGCCTCCGTTCCACCATACAGGATGGGCATAACATAGGTAGAAGGCGCCATCACCGCCAGCGCGATCGCCAGATCACCACATGCCATCGCCTCCGCAGCAAGAACTCCTGTAACAGCAGAGTGTTCCCCAAACCCACCGTACTGTTCAGGAACGCTGGCCTGGAGGACACCCATCTCCCAGCCCTTCTCGATGAGTGTGCGTGGAATCTCGCCGGATTCCTCTGCATCGCGAGCAGCTTCACGCAAATCGTTTGCCGCGTACCGCTCGACGGCATCGATGAGCATACGCTGCTCTTCAGATGGTTCAAATGAATACATAGGTCACTCCTTTAGAAAGGAAACGCATCATCTTTTCCATGTCTCTTCGCTTTATTCATATTCCTGAACTTCGCTATTTATTAAACTGCCTGCCACTCCCTCCCTTCAAAGCAGGCATAACGCTTTCTTCGATGTGCCTGCGAATATATTTACGAGGCGTATTCCCCCCTGCCTCGAGTTCAGCAAGGTTTGTCAATTCA
>JAUWFP010000282.1 GCA_030606845.1 Anaerolineales bacterium
GAGACGCCCCGGTGGGGCGTCTTTACGCGCGTAATGAGCGAAGATTGACAATGGACCGACACGTGGGTCGGCCCCTACGCGTTCGGGGGGTTGTAGGAGCGCATGTGACGGATGGTTGTAACCTCTGCTTGTCATTGCGAGTGTCTCCACAGCATCCCTGGTTTCGATACGTACGGCGTCGGTTGAGTGCAAGGGTAAGGAGTATACACCTGCACTTGTGGCGCAGGTACAAATGTCGAAACCACGCCGGGCTACTCTACCGGCGGATGCTGCTCAGTTCAAAATGACATGGATGTCATTAGTAGGAGCCCGTTAGGGCGACGTGGCAATCTCTACGCAAGAAACGAGGAGATTGCTTCGCTCGCAATGACATCAAGTTGGATCGATTCAATATCCACATTAGCTGTCACGAACGCGAAAATCTGCTATCGTTGTACTTAATCGTAGAATGAAAACACTGTTTCCCCCAGCTACAGCACGTAGCAGCTATCTACCCTTGAAGGCGATTGCCCCAGGGTTGGTCGTCATCGTCGTGATGAACATCCTGGCGGTGACCGGGCTGTGGCCCTCTGATCCTCTTTGGAGCATGGTCCCGACAATCATGCTTTTTGCCATACCCTGGGCTACTTTGATCGTTCTCAGACAATCACCCACAGTATATGCATACCGGAGAGATCGAGCCGGGTTGAATTTCGCCTGGGGTGTTCTCGCGGGGGCCATCTGGCGCGGGTTGAGCATGTACTTTAATTACCGGATTATCTATGCCGGAAGTGTTCCCACGGACGGGATCAGCCTGCTCTTTTTCGGGTTGATTTGGGTGCCATTTGTAGAGGAGACCTTTTTTCGAGGGTACATCGGGAAAACAGTGAACGCCAACTTGGGACCGGCAATGGGGATCTTTCTACAAGCGGTTCTCTTTGCCTTTCAACCTGTTCACTGGCAGCAGGGATGGCTTCCGCTCATCAGCATCTTTGGTTTTGGCGTTATCGCCGGTTGGCTCGTTGAGCGCTGGGACTCAATCTGGGCCGGATGGGGCGCACACGGCTTTGCGAACGTGCTCCCCGGGATTTTACGGCTATTAGTATAGTCGATTTAGATACAGGAGTTCGAGACGATCTCATCGAGCTCTTATACTTCAGCCCTGCTGTGTATGATATACTCCTGCGCTTGGAGGTTTGATGAAGCGAAACGGATTCAATTTGCAGCGCTGGGTTTCAATTGCGTTGCTTTTGACATCTGTCGCGCTTTTTTTCTACCAACTCGTCGCCTATAGCCGGCATAGATCTCATTTACCCCTCGAGTTAACCATCGCGGGAATTCCTGTCGGGGGGCTCGATCAATCGGAAGCGCACGAACGTATCCTGCAAGTGTATAGCTCCCCCATCGAACTATTTTATGATGACAATTTAATCCTGCTCAACCCTGCGAATGTTGGTTTCCGGCCGGATACGGATGTCATGTTGGCTGCAGCCGAGCTTGAGCGAACAGGCACACCTTTCTGGTCTGGTTTTTGGGATTTCCTGTGGAATCGCGCCGGCGAGCCGCAAAATGTTCCGTTAAAGGCAGATTACTCTGTTACTCAACTGGAAGAGTATCTACTAGACATCGCCGCGCGATATGATGAACCTCCTATTCCCGCTGAACCCAGACCTGGAACCCCTTTTTTTACATCGGGAACACCAGGTCGCTTGTTGGATCAAACGCGCTCTGAGGAACTCATCGCTGCAGTTTTGCACTCACCCATAAGCCGCAGTGTAAATCTACCCGTTGTGGGCAATGTAGTTCCTCGACCCACACTGGACACACTTGAAATACTCCTCAAACAAAATATCGAGGTTAGCGATTTTGATGGATTGGTCGTTATTTATCTAACCGATTTGAGAACGGGTGAGAATTTCCACTTGGCGACACTCGGTGGAGAGGATCTCGAGGTTGAGCCCGATATCGCCTTCTCGGCGGCGTCGATCATCAAGATCAGCATCATGACGGCTTTGTATCGCTATCAGGATGAACCGCTAGACCCGGAAGTCGATCGCTGGCTTGTCGAGATGATTACCGAATCAGGGAATGACCCCTCCGATTGGATCATGCAGCAAATCGAGACGTACGATGCCGCGGGTCCGATCCTCGTCACTGAAACGATGCAGGAATTGGGCATCGAAAACACATTCATCGCCGGCTATTATTACCTTGGCGCTCCGCAATTGAGGATCTATAGAACACCTGCCAATCAAAGGGTGGATATCGACACCAATCCGGATTCCTATACCCAGACAACAGCATCGGATATGAGTTTGCTTCTCGGGGACATCTATGACTGCGCAGAGGGCGGCGGGACGCTCCAGGCGGTTTTCCCGGGGGAGATAACTCCACAGGAATGCAGCCGGATGCTGGATCTGCTCTCTGAAAATATCCTGGGAACGTTAATCAAAGCGGGTTTGCCGGAAGGGACACGCATTGCCCATAAACATGGCTGGCGAAGCTCACCTCTGGACATGATCGGTGACGCGGGCATCGTGTTCAGCCCCGGGGGTGATTACGTGCTCACGATATTCCTCTGGAATGAAACCGAGATGGTTTGGGAACCTACGTCTAAGCTCATTGCCAATCTCTCGCGCGCGGCTTATAACTACTTTAATCCGCCACTTGAATAATCGAACCGCCTGATTCTGAGTTACTAGTTATGCGCCAGGAACTTCAGCAAGGCTAGAATTCCTAACAAAACGAAGCGTGCGCATAGGGTCTATGGAACAGATCATCGCGTGATTATTTAGGACACTGAAAATCGCCCCCAGCAACGGTTTTGCGAACTGGACAGGTATACTCCAGAATGGGATATTTGTTCTGCTTGGTGGCGACGGTCAACACTGGAGACAGGTTCCCGCTGGATGTAAGTTATGAGCGGATTATTCTCGGAGGAAAGGAATGGCAAAAGGACGTATCGTTGTCGACGAGGACCTCTGTAAGGGGTGCGAGTTGTGTATATCGGTTTGCCCGCCAGGTGTGATCAAGATGGCTGCCGACCGTTTTACCCCGCAGGGTTATCACCCGGCGGAACTGGTCGACCCTGACGAAGAATGCACAGGTTGTGCGATTTGCTCGATCATCTGCCCGGACGCGGCGATAACTGTTTTTCGCTGGGTTCCGGAGGATAAAATTAAATCAACTGCGCCTTGAGGAGGGACGAAAACGTGGCAAAGGAATTGCTTAAAGGCAACGTTGCTTTCGCCGAAGCGGCAGTACGCGCTGGTTGCGAGGCTTACTATGGTTATCCAATAACACCACAAACTGAGGCTCTCGAGCACATGGCCAAGCGAATGCCGGAGCTTGGGCGTGTTTTCCTCCAGGCCGAAAGCGAAGTCGCGGCGATCAACATGGTATATGGCGCCGCTTGCGCTGGTGTGAGGGTCATGTCTTCCTCATCCAGTCCGGGCGTGAGCCTGATGATGGAAGGTTT
>JAUWFP010000232.1 GCA_030606845.1 Anaerolineales bacterium
CTTCGGGGGAACATCGAAACTTATCTCGATATCAAAATGCATCTGCGCCATAACCGACATCGGCGACCAGTCCCGGCTGCCGCACTCAGCGCCCAACCGGCGGGCGACCTCGCGTTGCACCATAAATACCGCCGCCTGCACGGCGCTGCAATGCGATATCGTCCAGTCAATAACCGGCGCCGTAAGATTGAACGGCAGGTTCCCAACCAGCTTGAATGCCCCGGCCTCCGGCTCGTATTTCAGAAAATCCCCGTGGACAATAGTGACCCTGGAGTAATTGCGAAGCAGGTTCCTTATATTTCGATTTCGATGGTGCAACTTCCACAGCGGGTTCAACCTTCTCGGCTTCCGGAGGGGCTTTCTCAGCGGCCGGGATGTGAGGAGCAGCTTCTGGCAGGGAAATAACCTCCTCGATGGGCTCAGGGACAGGAGGGAGCTCGACCACAGGTGCAGCCTCGACGGGAGTTGGTTCCGGAGGATGAATTTCCTCTTTGACTACAGGAGGGGCAGTTTCTTTTGCCGGTTCAGGGGGTACCGCCTCTGCGGCGGACGTTGCTTCATCAAGCCATCCCGGAACTTCCGGCATGGGCTCTTCTTGAAGTGTTTCCTGAGGAACCGCCGTGATGATGGTCTCATCGTCGGAAGCAATATCGCTTGCGGCCTCAATTTCTTCGGTTGGAACCGGGGGAGGCTTTGAGACGAGCGTCTCAGCAGGCAATGCGTCAGGGACAGTTGCTCCGATATCTACATCCATACCTCGCTGTGAGGCGAGATCCTCGAGCCATTGCATACTCTCGCCAGCTTCTTCAGGAGGAACCGCTTCGCTGATCGTTGGAGATGGTTCCCGAGTCGCTTCAATTGGTCTCTCTGTAGGCGGGGTTAGAGGCTTGCTTTCCTCAGCTTCTTGAGTCTCAGCAAGATCCTCCAGCCAGCGGAAGACTTCATCATCGTCAACTTCATCACTAACGCCTAGGGTATCCGGTGGAGATGCATCAACTGCATGGGCACCGATCTCCTCCTCAAGTTGCTGGAGCGATTGTACGTCGATCTCAGGTTCGTCAACTTTGCTCACAGGGTCCGGAATTTCCTCAGCTGAGTCGGCAAACTCATGCAACCAGCCAGGCGCATCTCCTGGCACTTCCGCAGCTTTCTCTGTAGGCTCCGGCTCTGCTTCCGCTAGAAAATCCTCGTCAACAGTCGTCTCAACTACCGAATCGGCGATGCCACTCAGCCAGTCTGGGACATCATCCTGTGGTTGTACTGCTTCAACAACCGGCTCCTCGGCTGGTTTCTCGACATCAGAGACCCAATCAGGAGGCCCGGTTTCGGGATCTTCTGCTGGGCTCATGGCTGTATCGACCGCTTCGGGTTCAGCGATGCCTTGCAGCCAATCGGGAGCATCATCGTTGGCGGGTACAGGGGCAGGGTCCTCTTCCAGTTCACTGATCCCTTCAAGCCACTCAGGTGCAGCCTCTTCATCTGGCTTTTCCGGAGTTTCATCACTGACAGCTGGCTCCGGCTCAAGATCTTGTTGTGATGCTGCCTCTGCTAGACCGGCAAGCCAGGATGGGCTTTCGAGTTCTGGATCAGGGGCTTTGGTTTCGAGCTCAGGGACTTCATCTCCTTCTGCGATCTCGTCCAGCCAGGAGGGGACATCTGCCTCTGCAAGGGGGTCTTCAGTAGTCTTTTCGACTGCTTCTGTTGGGAGTTCTGCTTTCTCAGGTTCTGCATCCCTACTCGGGCGGTCGTCGAGCCAAGTGATGATGGTCGATGTTGCGCCTGGCGCTTGTGGATCAATCCACGTGGGTACCTCAGGAGCATCATCCTCCGCAATTAGATCTTCAGCGGCACTTTCATCAACGCTTGGGGGATCTGCGCTCAAGATAGGTTTAGCTTCTTCTAATGGATCAACCGTAGATGGAGGCATCGGGTCAGGTGTGATCTGCTCAGCGTCAGAGGCGATATCCGAGAGCCAGTCGGGCATAAATTCTGCTTTTCCCACTGGAACTTCTGCCGGTTCGTCGGCGTCTGTGGAATCATCGGTAATCTCGGGGGCGATTTCTTGGACCCAACCCGGGATGTTCGCGGGGGCGAGTTCACCGGTTTCCTCTTTGGTATCCCCAGCGCCGATTGATTCGAGTTCAGCATCCGAGAAGGAAATAGGAGCTTCTTCAACCTCGCCGCTGGATGGAACCCATCCTGCTTCCTCCATCCACTCAGGTATCTCATCTTCTGAAGCGGTTTGGAGTGCGTCCGCTGATACTGCAGGTGGAGTGCTCACGGGTGTTGCAGATTGATCGATCTCTGCCATCCAGGGGGGAGCATCATCAGCTTCAAGTGGGGTAGGCGCCGCTTCACTTAGATCTACACCAAGGGATTCAACCCATTCTGGCGGGCCAGACTCGGCAGTTGGGAGTGGTTGACCAGGGACCCAACCCGACCGTTCGATACGAACGGCTTTGGCGTCGATAGTCTTTGGGTCGGCGGTCGTGCTTTCGAGGAATGCGAAGTACGGGTCCAGAGCTGCTAAATGCCGATGATATCTTCCGGCTTCCGCGGTATTATCTTCCTCCTGGAATATGACAGCCATATAGCGATTAGCATCAAGACAGTAAGGGAGCTTCTCCAGGATTTGGGTGAAGACGTCCTTAGCATCTGTGTGTTGATCCGCTCGCCAGTACATCTTCCCCAGTAGGACTTCGAGATCAGGGCGGTCGGGGTCTTCACCGAGAGCAGAGCGGAGCTCAGCAATTGCCTGCAAGTAAAGCTCTCCTTGCGCATATTGACGGGCGAGTGCTCCCCGAGTAAGGCGTATCTTGTGTGGTTCGAGGCCATCTCGGCGACCTATGAGGCGAGAGAGTTCTTGTCGAATTGCAGGATTCGCGGGGTTGGTTTCGAAGGCTCGCTCCATATGCCAGATCGCAGAGTCGAGATTGCCCTCATCTTCCCGCACAATGGCCATGCCGATGTGAGAAACAAAATCATCGGGAATTGCAGAGAGAACGCGTTGAAAAATATCGGCAGCGTCTCCGAATCGCTTCGCTTCGAGATAGGCTTTCCCGAGCAAGCGGTAGGAACCGAGATGTTTCGGGTAAATCTGAAGGATGTGGCGACAGTGTGCGATAGCCTCATCCAACTGATTGCGTTCTATAAGGTCGTCAATTTCTTTTATATATGCGCGTAAATCCATTTCTGCCATTGCAGAACCTCACCGAAAGTATGCCTTATCTAGTCTTATTGCGCAAGAAGGAACACAAAATCCCACTCGCATATCACAGACTCATCCAAATCATTCTAACTTTGTAACAAGAAACGTGCCAGAAGGAAAGGAATCCTAAAAAAAAATGTTAAAGCTCGTGGATTTCACGGATCCCTTCGACAAGTGTTTTTACGGATGGTTCCTCGAAAGGTGCAGGACCAAGCCGGTCTTCGTTTAGTGGTTTATGCGCCAGAGACTGAAGACATGCTTGTATGTTATCCGCGAGCGTCTCGGGGGCGTATCCACCTTCAAGTACGAAGAGCATTCGTTTTTCACAGAATCGGTCGGCCAATTCAAGCAGGCGATTGCTTAATCGATGATAGCCCGACGTTGTTAATTGAAGGCCGGCGAGCGGATCATCCCAATGGGCATCAAACCCTGCTGAGACCAGGATGATGTTCGGTAAAAAACGCTCTACAGCAGCGGGGAGGATCTCTTCCCAGACTCGCTCAAACGCTTGATCTCCTGCGCGAGCGGGGAGGGGTACATTGATGATCGAGCCTTCCCCATCCCCGTGACCGGTTTCCTTTTGGTGTCCGGTGCCTGGGTAAATTCCCCATTGATGTGTGGAGAAATACAAGACACTCGGATCGGTCTCAAAAATCTCCTGAGTGCCGTTGCCATGGTGCACGTCGAAATCGACAATCAACACCCGATCTATTCCTCGGATTTGAGCGTGTCTTGCAGCGATGGCGATGTTGTTAAAAAGGCAGAATCCCATCGCCTGGGACTGGGTTGCGTGGTGACCGGGAGGTCGGACAAGTGCAAAGCCGGTATTCACAGTTCCGTCAAGTATCTGGTCTAGAACAGAGAGAGTCCCCCCAGCGGCAGTGAGTGCAGCTCCGAATGATGAGGAGGTAGCGTAGGTATCGCCGTAGTCAAGGTAGGTCGGTGCACGTCCTACAGCTTCCTTTACCGACTGGATGTATTGCTCCGAGTGGACGCTTTCGAGTTTGTCAGGCGTAAGAGGTTCAGGATCGATG
>JAUWFP010000110.1 GCA_030606845.1 Anaerolineales bacterium
TGTCTTCATGGTCATCTCTCTCGCCTACATTACGGATTTATTCTTATTCATAATACGCCAGCATCATACAAGAAACCAGGGTCTCACAAGAGTGAACTGTGACACAGATTCTGTGGTTGGAGATCACGACCTGATGACAACAGGTCAATGCCACCAGGAAGGATTTTATCCCCTGCATCGGTTGCCGCAAACCGCACCTTCCAATCCTATGATGCACAGTTCGTTTTCTTCAAGGAGTACAAGCCGGAAGATCTGTGGGGGGTTAATAGCACCTAGGAGACATTGCGCTATTCGTTTGAAGGATTACAATTGCCGTATAAACTTTTTAGGACAATATCCATGCGTAGTTGTCCACATTGCAACAAAGAGATTCAAGATGAAGCGGTGTTCTGCCGCTTCTGCCGGCGCGATATAGACCCCCCTCTCTGGCTCACGAGCTTACACAAGTGCCCGTTCTGCGCCGAATGGGTCGAACGCGGCATCGACCGCTGCCCACTTTGCGGCAGGGAACTTTTAACAGAGCAGCCGTTCAGCGTAGACATTGGAGAGAGCGAAGCCTCCGCAAGCCTCCTGTCGCGTTTGAAACCGAGCATGGAGAAGGACTCTGAAAGCGTTGAAGAGGATTTTCTCGAGGATGAAGAAGTTGGCGAGGCAACTTTTACGAGATCCCCTCAAGAAAAGGTAAAAATACCACCCCTGCCTGTTGAGAGCGAGGAGGGATTAGCAGTTCTCCATGACCGCCGCCTCGATTCAGACAGGGATTTCGACCCACTGGCGGACCTCCTCCCCAGTTCTGATCAAGAAACCCCTAAAGATGACCAAGTGCAGCGATCTTTTCCAATAGCCCTAATCATTCGCTGGGCTCTCATCCCTGCCGGTATCATTGCCATCACCGCAATCGCGGTCATCGCTTTCAGACGCCTTGATTTGTCTTCGCTTTTCGCTTTCCGCGAAGGAACGCCAATCTCAACCAGTGCCCCAACCATTGCGCCAACGACTGCATCTGCCCTGGCAACACCGTCAGAGGAGAGCCCTTCCCAGGAACCCACGACAACCCCCGAACCTGATGACGTGGGTTGCGTGAGATGGGATGAGATTTCGCTTGATTCCGAGGGTGAAATCCTATGCGCATATGGGGTGATCAAACGGTGGTTCCAATCGGGTGAAATTCCCTACGTTGTCATTTTCACCGAAGAAATGGGCACTTTTGAGATCATCGACTACACCCGAACCTACCCGGAATTCAAATCTGGCACATGCATCATGGTAGAGGGTGAAGTCGAGATCATGCGTAATGTTCGCCCCTTCATCGACGCTGATGGGTCTTTAAGCGTTTGCGAACCCGGTCTCGAATAAACTGCGAAGGAATAGCTCGCAGCCTCTTTGATCCCTCCCTGTTTTCAAATCAGGAATAACATCGCCACACCACTGACAGCAACTACCGTTCCGACGACTGCTCGCCATCCAATGCGCTCCTTGAAGACGATCTTCCCTACAGGGAGCAGAATAATCGGCGCCAAGCTCATCAATGTGGTGGCGATAGCAACGGGTGTGTGTTGAATGGCAACCAGTGAAAGCCAGACACCAAGAAAGGGTCCAGCCAGGGTGCCCATTAAGAGGAAGCTGCGCGCTCGGCCTGAATGCCATACGCTGTCAATGGTCACCTTAGCTTGATTCATTAAGAGGGCGATAACCCACATGATTACAGCCGCGCTGAATATCCTGATCAAGTTACCGGACAGTGGGGATACCCCTGCATTCAGCCCAACTTTTGAAGTGATCAACCCTAGCGCCTGACCTACCGCCCCACCGAGTCCGAATAGCAGACCCTTGAGATAGTTTCGATTCTGTCCATTCGCCTGGTTGGGTTTCCCGCGATCGAGGATAACCGTTGCGACCCCCAACCCCTATTCCCAGGATTTGTAATGGTGTTAGCCGTTCAGCAAGGAACAGCCACGAGAAGATCATGCTGATGACAGGAGCTAGACTCATGAGCAGCATCGAGAGCCGGGGACCAATCCACACAAACGCCTGGAAAAGGAAAGCGTCCCCAAGGACCAACCCTATGACCCCCGATAGCACAAACCAGAACCACGTCTCCGGTTTTACATTTACTGGAAGCAGCGTTCCATTAATGGCCAAATGAGTGATGGCGAGGAAAAGCGTCGCCAGCAATAGTCGGACTCGGTTGACTGCTACTGAGCCCAACTCCCTACTGGCGAACGTGAAAAACGTAGATCCGGCAGCCCAAAAGAAGGATGTTCCCAGCGCCGCCAGACCACCTAATGTATCTAGCAAGACACTACACCGTTACACTTTCAACTGAGATTACAGGGGAAATATATTCAAGCTCATTCGATGGCAGACATAAGCGGGCCATTCACTCATCGTCATCTTCATTGTTATCACCAAGAAATTCCTTGAAGATTTCCAGGCGGCGATTCATCTCAGAATCATTGCGCATTCGATCTAACAAGCGCCACCCCGGTTGCTCTTCAGGATCATCCTGCGTCCGCTGTGACTTTGAAAATTCGTCCAGGAACCCCGTACCTTTCATAACGAAGTAAACCACCGCCAGTATGATGACAATATATGGCAACATTATTAATACCTCCGCAACTTGTAAATAGGAGCGCTCATCATCAACAGAGCATCATATCTCTATTTCACTCAAGGATTCTACAACGCGCGATGGTCGATAAGGATATCGACCCAGGTCGTCCCGGGAAGCGATGCCGGTGAGCACCAGGATCGTTTCCAGACCGCTTTCAACACCAGCGATGATATCCGTTTCCATCCGATCCCCGATCATCACAGTATTTTCAGTATGGGCTCCAAGGAAGTTCAAAGCAGCCCTCATCATAAAGGGGTTAGGTTTGCCAATGAACATGGGGTGTACGCCGGTTGCTTTCTCGATCAGCGCTGCTAACGCCCCTGTCGCTGGCACGATTCCGCTCTCTGAAGGTCCGGATGGATCGGGGTTGGTGGCGATAAACCGGGCGCCCTCTGCGACCAATTGGACCGCTCGCGTGATCGAAACCATATTGTAGCTCAGCGTCTCACCGAGGACGACATAATCTGGTGTGGTGTCTGTCGTTACATACCCGATTGAATAGATTGCGTCTGTGAGACCACTTTCACCAATCACAAATGCCTTCCCCTGTGGATGCTGGGAGTCGAGAAACCATGCAGTTGCCATAGCCGAGGTGAAGATCTTCTCACTGGGAATGTCCAACCCCATCATCTGAAGACGGTGAGAGAGATCAGGTGGCGTATATATCGAGTTATTTGTCAGGACAAGGTATCCAACGTCGTTATCCTGCAGAGCGCGAATAAAATCGCTCGCACCTGGAATCAGCTTCCGTCCGCTCACGAGCACCCCGTCCATATCAATGAGGTAATTCTTTAACACTCGCTCTTCCATGCCAATTCCTGTACCTCTTCTCAGTGGTGATGTATTGTCCGCGATATTTTACACAGCTCACTATTGTAAGCCGTGTTTCAATATTTGGTGAACCTTCATGTGGGTTCAATCAGATCCGACGTCTCTGAAGAAACGCACTTATTGCCTGCGGGCTTCTATGCAGATCTAGGCAACAGCGTCCCATAAAGATCGAGAATTTGATCTGTGATCTGAGCCCAGTCGTATCCCTTAGCATAGGCTGCAGCCTGGCTTCCCAGGCGTGTGAGCAGAACATCGTCCTGAAATAGGCGAGCCAGTCTATCAGCGAGCGCATCAACGTCCCCGGCAGGGACATGGAACCCTGTCTCGCCGTCCCGAATAAGGAATGCCAAACCTCCCGTTTCCGAGGCAACGACAGGCGTCCCACAAGCCATAGCCTCCAACGCTACCAGGCCAAATGACTCATAATGAGATGGAACGACGACAATCTCAGCAGCGGAATAATAATATTGCAGGATATCCTGGTCGCACTTGCCCAAGAAAGAGACGAGTTCACCCAGACCCAGAGACTCACAAATTTCCTGCAGTCTGCCCATCTCCCCGCTGGAATCCTCCGCACTTATTTCTGCGTCCCCTCCGATCACCAGAAGCCCGAAGGGGATGTTCCGAAAAACACCCTTTTCCACAAGTTGTGCAATGGCGCGCAGTAAGGTATCGATGCCTTTCAGAGATTCAATCCGACCAACGAAGAGGATGACCCGTTTATCCTGAGGGATCCCTGCGAACTCTTTCGCTTCATCCTTCGCTATAGGATAGAAATGACTCGTATCCACACCAGGTGGGATTACGACTACTTTCTCGGTCCCAATTTTGTATAGCCATTGGATTTGGGCAACCTCGGCTTGTGTGGCGGCGACAACGCGGTCGACCTCGCGCAGCAAGTGTTTTTCTGCTTCCACACGAATTGTTGATTCTGCATCCTGCTCGGTGCGGGCCACTCGATTTTTCATAACAGCCAGGGTGTGAAACATCTGGATAACGGGCGCCGACCAGAGATCGCGCAGTTCCAGTGCCGCGAGCCCGGAGAGCCAGTAATGTGAATGGATGAGATCATAGGTCAGTCTTTTCGCTTGCGTAAATTGAAGGATCCCTTCCATGAATAAGGGGAGATACTCGACCAATTCCGCTCTAGCCATGGGAACTTCCGGGCCTGCGCGGATGTGGACGATGCGGTTGCCATACCCTAAATCGTGGAGAACATGTGGAACATGCTCATCCTGGGAACGAGTAAATACATCCACGCCGACCCCTCTGCGGCCCAATTCACGGGTCAGGTCGCGGACGTAAACATTCATACCTCCGGTGTCCTTCCCGCCCAGGGTTGCATGCGGACATGTGTGATAGGAAAGCATCGCCACGCGCATAGTTTCATTATCCAACAGGCCGACCTTCTTGCCAAGCCTTCGCTGCGGCTGGTATAATCCCGCCGCATTGGCGTCCAGGTTATTCTTGAGTATTTAATGTTTACAATTCTTAGCCACAGCAAGCCAGCGTAGCTCAGTTGGCAGAGCGGTCGCTTCGTAAGCGACAGGTCAAGGGTTCGAATCCCTTCGCTGGCTCTTTTGATTCCTACCCTCTCCCCGGAAATCGCCAAGGCGTTAATTGAAACCCTAAGGAGCGCAAGATCGTCAATAGATTTTCGGCGCTCCGATGCTCAGCTAGTTTCATTCAGAGGACGCATCACGTATAATGGTTCTATGGAAGATAAAATCAATCCGATTGTTATTGGAATCGCTGGCGGAACTGGATCTGGCAAGACAACGGTCGCAAACGTCATCCTCAATCGCGTTGGAACAGAACACATCGCCTTCATTCCTCATGATGCTTACTACAAGGAATTAAACACGCTTCCACGAGCACAGCGTGACGTGATCAACTTCGACCACCCCGATTCGCTGGAGTCGGATCTGCTGGTTGAACATGTTCAGGCCCTGCAGCGCCGTGAGTCGGTCGAGATACCGATCTACAACTTTACAACTCATTCGCGTACGGAGGAAACTACGCATATCGCCCCCCAAGCGGTGATCCTTGTGGAAGGGATTTTAATCTTTGCCGAAGCGAAGCTGCGCGACCTATTCGATGTAAAAATCTTCGTCGACACGCCGCCCGACATCCGCTTCATACGACGACTTAAGCGAGACATTGATGAACGGGGCCGGTCGGCAGAATCCGTCATTCTTCAATATCAGACAACCGTCCGGCCCATGCACCTAGAATTCGTCGAACCTTCGAAACGCCATGCCGATGTAATTATTCCTGAGGGCGGATTGAACACCGTGGCGATGGACATGGTCGTCGCCAGAATCGAAGCTCTCTTAACCTCCAACTAACATACCTACAAAGGAGAACTCATGACCGAAAAGACTTATTCATCCCCACCAGCCATGGGCATCGATCCGCAAAAATCCTATACAGCGACAATACAGACTGATGGCGGCGACATTGTCCTTCAACTCTCCGCCGACAAGACACCGAACACGGTTAATAACTTCGTATTCCTCGCGCGGGAAGGCTTCTACGACGGTGTTATTTTTCACAGAGTTATTGAGAACTTCATGGTTCAAGGCGGAGACCCGACCGGGACTGGACGCGGAGGACCAGGATATTCTTTTGGAGATGAATTCCACCCTGAGTTGCGTCATGACGGACCAGGCGTTCTCTCGATGGCTAACGCTGGGCCTAACACAAACGGCTCTCAATTCTTCATCACCCATGTTGCGACGCCTCACCTGGATGGTAAACACTCTGTCTTCGGTCGCGTGACGGGAGGCCTGGACGTTCTAATGGCGATCCCAGTACGCGATCCAGCCCAAGCCCAGGCGCCCGCGGTTGCCATTAATACCATTCTTATTGAAGAGAAGTGAAGCAATCTGGGGGGCTTTCGGGGTGGAAACTTCACGCCGTTCGCATCTTAGCATTTGTCACCGCAATTGCGATCACGGTCTTCATCTTCTCCATACAAGATAAGATTGAATATCTTGCAGGTTATGGATACCCAAGCATCTTCTTGTTATCGCTGCTTGCGAACGCCACGATCATCATTCCCGCTCCTGCGATCGCGTTATCTTTTGCGTTTGGCGCTGTTTTCAACCCGTTTTGGGTTGCGCTTGCAGCCGGCACAGGCGCTGCAATCGGTGAACTCACGGGGTACTTAGTAGGCTTCAGTGGACAGGGAATCGTCGATGATAGTCAGATCTATAAAAAGCTGGAGGTGTGGACATCCAGGCATGGCGCCCTGCTTATCCTGATTCTAGCTTTCATCCCCAATCCATTCTTCGATCTCGCCGGCGTTGCTGCTGGGACGCTCAAAATACCAATCGGTTCTTTCCTTCTTTGGACCTGGATCGGGAAGATGCTAAAAATGCTTCTTTTCGCATACGCCGGCGCAGCTTCGATCGATTGGATCACGAACCTGTTCCCAGCGACTTTTTGATCGGTTCTCCTTCAAATTGTGTTGGGGGACCTCGCGGATTTACGGTACCCAGAACATAAGTAAACCGTAGGGGCCGACCCGAGTGTCAGCCCACAGCCATCACGCACCTGCACGCC
>JAUWFP010000295.1 GCA_030606845.1 Anaerolineales bacterium
GAAATCTTGAAGCGGTAGATTCAAGTGTAAGACCCAGGCACAACCAGACGGGATCCGTCCTAACGAACGTGTATGGGGGGATTGGTAAAGGGGACGTTCGATGGTAATCACTATAGCAAGCATGAAAGGCGGCGTTGGCAAATCGACTCTCTCAACGATGATTGCGAAGTTCATCGCAGAAGAGCGCGGAACGCCAGTAACCGTCATCGATCTGGATCCACAGCGGGGGGCAACCATACTCCTTCTCGGGGCCAGGTATGCAAAGCAGGACGCAGGCCCTGGCATCTACGAAATTCTACAAAGCGAACACGACAACATCCCCTCGACAGAGTTGTTTAACCAAGCTCTCGTAGTTTCTCCATACAAAGAGCTGATCCGCGTGATCCCGTCCAATGCATCTCTGGCGCAACTGAGAGGCCCGGAGACTCCAAGAGAGCTGCTATCGCTGGCTTTACAGGATGCACCGATTGGGGAGGACGAAACCGTCATCATTGATACCAGCCCAGATGTTACCTTCTGCGAGATGGGGATTATGGCTTCGGATAAGATTTTTATCCCCATCACCATGTCGCATCAGTCCGGAGTTCCCACGCTCAATACCTTGCAGGCAGTCATGTACGCAGAGAAGGAGATAGGCGGACTGATCCCGACACTGATTGGAAGGGCAAAGTGGCAGAAAGCCAGGGTCGAAGCATGGCGGGAATCACTCATGCAGACCGACCTGGTCAAGGGGCGCGGGATTGACGTGCTCCCGGCAATGCCATTCAGCCATAGCATCCCTTCCGGGAAGTGGCGCTGGGGGAAACTTCCCAAAGGCTGCCCGGAAATGCTGGATGCGATATATGTCAAATTGTTCGGGGAACACGCATTGGTAGTTGAAGAAGTCGTGGATGAAACTGTGCTGGTTGAAGGGATGGTGGCGGCATGAGCACATCAATTAGGGGGAACAAAATTGACAGGAGCACGGTTCAGGAACTTGGGGGGCTGGAACTGAGTGACCTGGTCAAAGCCAGCAACAATGTAAAGACTGTGGATAAAGGAGCCCGCCTTGAAAGACCGATACTGCAGGTCCCTTTGTCGAAAATAGTGGGCGAAAGCCCGATGCAGTCGCGGGTTACAACCTTTGATCCGGATGTCTACGAGGAAGACGCGGAACTGCTCAACAGCATCACGAGATTCGGTGTGCTTGAGCCGATCATGGTCTGCAGGGCAAGTGACTCGGGGAAAGAGCAAGTATACAATATTGTCTTCGGGCACCGCCGCATGGCAGCAGCGCAGATAGCCGGGCGAAAAAACATCCCGGCGATTGTCGCAAAGAACAGCGATAATGTACATTTATTGACAATGGCAGAGAACACGGGGGGACGAAGCTTGACAGCGTACGAACGGGCCGTCGTTCTCATCAGATGGAAAGAAAGTAACCCAGGAATAACCCAGATTAAACTCGCCGAAGACGCCAGCGTCAGCCAGGGAACGGTTTCAAATCTGCTGGCTGCCTACGAAGCCTCCACACCCGCCCTGCGCGGGTTGTTTGCTTCCGGGATGGCTCCAAGGGCTGTTATTGAACTGCAGGACACCTTCGCAAAGCTGTCCGAGAAAAAGCAGGTGGAACTGGCCAGGCAGCTGGACGGGGCTACAAAACGGGAAGTCCAGTACATAAAGGAGCTTCTCGATCAAGGCATTAGTCCCGAAACCGCGGTCGACACGATCGGTACAAGTCGCGCAAAGCCAACGGAGGACGATACGCCAAGGATGTCGCTGGAGGATGAAGACCAGCTGCGAGCTGTGGCTGAATTGACCGGTGTACCCCTTCGGAGCGCCAAAAGCCTGGCCAGGAAAGCAAGCGCTCAAGGGGCAGGTCCGGAGGCGCTCCAACTGGCGTGCGTGTATGTGGCCCGGGGAGGGACCAACCGAAATGCGATGACGTTCGCTTCGAAGATGGCTGAAGATGGAAAGATCAACCGATTGCTTGACCAGAGCCTGCGGATCGAACGGAAGGCACGCAAATTGATTGAGAGAACCAGAGACGAGAAGGCTGCGAATTTTTTGAACACCGTCTTCTTTGGAGGTGTGGGGTAATGGGGATGCACGCCAGCGTTCGCGATCACCTGAACGCATTTGAACACGCACCGGATTGGGTTGTATCGTTAGGAGAAATGATCCAGCGAGCAGACGAATGCTCAACGGCGATTGCAGCCTCCAGGGCGCGTGATCTGAGCCAGATGGATAGCATCGGTGAAGCAGTGGAGGGCATTGCCCGGGGTTGGGAGATCCTGATGGGGTATGACCTTACCTCTCTCACCCCCCTTCAACGAGAAACCATCGAACTGCTGGTGTTAAACATGAAAAACAATCTTACAGAAGGACTTATACATGCAGGGAGGATAGAACGATGACCGTAAACCGTACGCTTCTCATCATCGGGGTGATCATCGCAATAATCGGAGCCGGGCTTGTCTTTGTGGGCAACCTGTACCTATCACCTCCAACCGACTTCATCGTGGCCGCCAGAGACAACATACCCGCTGGCACCAGGTTGAGTGAACTTCCAGAGGATGCCTTTGTGCAGATTCCGGTGAAGTTCACTAACAGCAGCGCTCGAATGATGCTCGAGGGAGTAGCACAGCCGCAAGATCTGCAGGCAATGAGAGCGGCAGGGGCCATCCTGATTCAAGATGTCTACAAGTACCAGCCGCTCACACTGGGCTCGGTGGTGAGTCCGGACAACCCGGCCGCAGCACGGGTCACCCGCCTGGGATTGGACGATCCTGGCCTGGTTGTAATCACCATTCCCGGAGACGACACGAATGTACCGGAGGGTATTCAGCCCGGCGATAGGATCGATCTGGCCGTGGCCGTGACGGATGTGAATGACATCCTGGTGCTAAAAGAGAAAGAAGAGGGCACAACGCTGACGGCGCTGCCCGGGTCTACCCTAACAGGGATCCCCAACGAGGCGCTGGCTGCTGTGCTTGCAGAGGCTGGATACGTTGTCGAGCCGCCTGATGGTGCTGCTCCCACCAGTGCTGAAGAGACGCCGACACCAGAGCCAACACCCGAAGGTCCGGTGCTGCGCGAGCCGATTACCAAATTATTGGTTCAGGGTGCGCAGGTTGTCGCTGTACGCCGCGATACTTCGCTGGCGTCCGTAAGTTCGGATGGCTCGGCGTCGATCATCGAGGGCGACATCACTGGTCTGGA
>JAUWFP010000032.1 GCA_030606845.1 Anaerolineales bacterium
GAAGATACGGATCATGCCGGCCGCGTTTCAGGTAAGATCTACGCCCTCTCTACAATGGGCTCGATATTCGGAACTTTTTTGCCTGTCCTCATTCTGATCCCAAACATTGGAACGGCACGAACCTTCCTGTTTTTTAGTTTCACGTTGATGGCTGTTGCCCTCCTGGGGCTGGCGCTGCACGACCGTCGCCAGGCGCTCATCCACTTGTGGATGCCGGTTGCCCTCGCGGGGCTGGCGTTTTTTATGCTTGACGGTCCGATAAAGGCGAGTTCGGGTCAAATATTCGAAGCGGAATCTTCGTACAACTACATCCAGGTGGTCGAAAGGGACGGAGTTCGTCAGTTGCTGTTGAATGAGGGGCAGGGGATTCATTCGGTGTATGCACCCGATCTGACCGCCACAAACGGTACTTGGGATTATTTCTTGGCAGCGCCCTACTTCAATCCACCCGGTGTGGATACAGAGGTAAAAAGGCTGGGCTTAATCGGTCTGGCAGCTGGGACGATCTCTAAACTATACAGCGATGTAATCGGTCCAGTACCCATTGATGGTTGGGAAATTGACGCGGAGATTATTGAAGTGGGGCGCACCTTGTTTGATATGACGGAGCCCAATCTCAACCCGATCGCCGCCGATGGACGTTGGGGCCTTACGCACAGCGCGCAACAATACACGGTGATCGGCATCGATGCCTACCGGCTTCCGTATATCCCCTGGCATCTGACCACGCGAGAATTCTTTGAAGAAGTCCGGGCTCATCTTGACCCCAACGGCGTAGTTGTGATTAACATCGGGAGGACGCCAGATGACCGCCGCTTGATCGAAGCATTCTCAGGGACGATGGGGGCTGTTTTCCCAAGCGTTCATGTCGTGGACGTACCGAATACATTCAATACCATCGTGTTTGCGACCATGATGGAAACGGGTCCCGAGAATCTTGTAGCAAATGAACTTGTGCTAATCTCAAAGGAGGCTCATCCTCTGCTGGTGGACATTCTGCACCGGACGATCCAAAATTTGCAGCACACGCCTGATTCCAACATAATTTTCACGGATGACTTGGCGCCGGTCGAACAAATTACCAATTCTATCGCCCTGCGCTTCATTTTTGGGGGAAGCGTGGAAAGCCTTCGATGAGGAGACAAATTTGAACTCCGTGAAGCAATCCATACCATCCCGAGTGATTTACTGGCTTATCCAGGTATTGTTCCCGTTAGTCATTATCCTGACGAGCGTGCGCCTGGTGCTCTACACGGCTGATGCTTGGGTGAAAATCGAATACCGGATGCCCGGTTTCCCCGCAGACCTTTATGGTTTCAGCCAGGATGACCGGATTTACTGGTCAGCCATCGATATTGACTACCTGTTAACTGACGCACAAATTAATTACTTCGATGAATTCACGCTCGATGATGGTTCGCCCATGCATAATGACCGCGAACTCAGCCATATGCAGGATGTGAAAAACCTACTTGATACGGTCTGGAAGGTGTGGGCTTCAGGGATCTTCTTCTTGCTCACCCTCGTCGCGGTTCTGTGGTGGATGGATGACCGAGCTATCGCTCTTCGAGCGGTGATTGCCGGTTCAAAACTGACGATCCTTCTGATGATCTTCCTGGTTATTTTTCTATTAGCCGCATTTGGCGTTCTGTTCGTCGGATTCCACCGCATCTTTTTTGAGGGCAGCACGTGGCTTTTCCCGCTCTCTGATACCTTCATCCGTCTCTACCCGGAGCGATTCTGGCGAGACATATTTGCGCTCCTCGCTGCCGTCACTGTTCTTCTCTCGTGGTTGATTGGCGGCATCGCTCGTTGGAGTTTGCGGGAAAAGTAGAACGAGATTGGGTCTGGAGCAGGAAGGTTCATTAGAGTTACCGGTTCCTGGGAGTATCTGCGTGGGCGGTAAGGATATTCCCCTTATACTGTCATTTCGAGCGAAGCGAGAAATCCCTATGATGCAACTCTTGGCAGTGACATCAATAGAGACGAATGCAAGCCTCCGTTCCGTTGAAACCTGAATCTTGTGTAGAGTCGTATCAGGGATTTCTCGTCACCTCGGGTGCTTCGCCCCCTCAGCTTCTCGAAATGACAGTATCCAGGAACCTATCATTTCATACTTCTCAGGACACTACGCTCCGAATTTCCGCAGCCTCTTGGCATGCGCCATCAGCTGGGGCATGATGTCCGTGGCGGGGAAGGTCCCTAAACCACCCAATTGGCAAGACCGCTCACCAAAAGTATCCTGCGAGTCCGTTCGCACTGTGGCCGGTGCCCATAAAAGGAACGGGACAGGATGCCAGGAGTGAGTCTTGAGTTTTGCCGGGGTGGAGTGATCTCCGGTCACTGCAAGTACATCGGGATTTAGGTTAAGCAGCGTCGGCAGAGCTTGATCCACGTCTTCAATCACTTTGGCTTTCTTCATGACGTCCCCATCTTCCCCGCTGGAATCAGTCTTCTTGATATGGATAAAGAAGAAGTCGAACGCGTCCCAGTGACTCACTGCTGCTTCAAATTCCTGTTCGGGTGAGTCGCCGTCAAAGGAGATAACATCCATGCCTACCAGGCGGGAGACGCCTCGATACATGGGATAGACTGCGATACAGGCTGAGCGGAGGCCGTAGATTTCGGTGAACTGCGGCAAACGAGGATCGCTTGAGAAACCGCGCAGTGTCAATCCATTCGCTTTTTTCTCAGCAGATAACTCTTCCCCGGCTCGTTCGATCCAACGATTGAAGTGTTCGGCAGCTTTCTCCGAAGATGGTTTTTCAGCAAGAGCAGAAAGTGGTGGGATTCCGGTGGCTTGGGGATCGGTATCCGCGATTTGGGGGTTTAAATCTGCGCCGCGCATCGCCACCGCGAAACGATATTCGCGCACATGACGTACATCAAGCGATACACCCGGGAGCTCAATTTCATCAAGTTTCTGCACCAATGGTAACGCTTCGTCAGAGGAGATCCGACCGGCTCTGCGGTCGCTGATATTGCCGTTTGAATCCAGGGTGCAGAAATTACCCCGCGCGGCGACATCTTCGACCCCAATCTCCATGCCAATCCCGGTGGCTTCCAGCACACCACGTCCGACTTCGTAAGCCAGTGGGTCATATCCGAAGAGCGCCAGATGGGCTGGCCCTGACCCGGGAGTGATTCCTGGTCGGATCGGGACGACCTGACCAAGGGTCCCCTCCCCGGCGAGTCGATCTAGGTTCGGGGTCTTGGCTGCTTCCAATGCCGATTGACCACCGGGTTCGAACGGTATGCCCCCTAGGCCGTCCAAGATAAGCAGGACGATCTTAGACGTGTTCTTATGCTGTAATTCGCGCATTAGCTCGAAATCTGCCATAAGCATTACCCTCTGGTGACATGATAAAGCCCCGCGTTGGAGCATACGGGGGCTTTATTCATGCATACTTGGTTGTTATTGGATTCGGAGCTTCTCTCCTTCTGTTTCAAAGAGATGCATGTTGTCCATGTTGAATACAACCTGAGCGTCGTCCCCTGTTTTGTACTTTGTGCGTGGATCAATCCGCGCGACGAAGTTGTCTTCTCCACTGACAAGGTAGGCGAAAATCTCGTTCCCCATGCGCTCGGTCACATCCACCTTAACTTCGACAGGAGCGGTCTCGATGCCGGGAGGTGTGAAGTCGGGATCATGGATATCATCAGGGCGGATACCAAATGTGACTTCCTTCCCGACGTGCGCTTGATACTTACTGGTCTTACTCGCAGGTACGGGCACCTTTAATGATCCTGCATCAACGATTAAGTCGCCGTTCGCACGTTCGAGCTTGGCATTAAAGAAATTCATGGCCGGCGACCCGATGAAACCTGCAACGAAGGCATTGTACGGGGAGTCATAAAGAGTCTGCGGCGAATCGGTCTGCTGCAGGATGCCGTCCTTCATCACGGCGATCCGCGTCGCCATCGTCATGGCTTCAACCTGATCGTGCGTGACGTAAATAAAAGTCGTTTCAAGGCGTTGATGCAGGCGGGAAATCTCGGCTCTCATCTGAACGCGCAACTTAGCGTCAAGATTCGAAAGCGGTTCATCGAAGAGGAATACTGCCGGTTCTCGCACGATCGCCCGTCCGACAGCAACGCGCTGTCGCTGCCCACCGGAAAGTTGACGTGGTTTGCGGTCCAAGAGATGGCCGATGTCGAGAATATCAGCGGCACTTTGAACTCGCCGCTTGATGTCATCCTTGGGGGTTTTGCGCAGCTTTAAACCGAAAGCCATATTGTCGTAAACAGACATGTGCGGGTAGAGCGCGTAGGATTGGAAAACCATGGCAATATCGCGATCTTTCGGTGCAACGTCATTGACGATTCGATCTCCAATCAGGATCTCCCCCTCAGTGATCTCCTCCAACCCTGCTAGCAAGCGAAGGGCCGTGGTTTTACCGCAGCCAGACGGCCCAACGAGCACGAGGAATTCCTTATCCTCAACTAGAATATCCATATTGTTAACAGCAATAACATCTCCGAAGTGCTTACTAACTTTTTCGTACGTAACGCTGGCCATGGGCCGTCCTCCTTTTGTAGGGTATCGTGCTGTAATTATACTCAAAATATTCCATAGGAAAACTTGCCAGCTTCCCGTATTCGTTGACGCTCCTACTTCCCTCTGGTATAGTCGAAGTCGTGCATTCAAAGACGAACAAAACGAGTTCAAACGGTAGTTCTAGGCATGGGTGGCGGCTTCTCGCTCGCTGGTTAGAGCCAGGATTAGGCGTTAAGCGCTGGCTGCTATTGATGGTTTTAGGCACTGCTCTAATAGGGCTGGGCGTCGCCGTTATCCTTCTTGACATTTATTGGGCAAACCCGGATTCCTCTCTTCTTTCGACAATAAGCCTTCGTGTGATCCCCCACAATATTCGGGCGATTCTCCTTGGCACCGTCGGCACGGGAATATTGGTTTACGCAGTTATCCGTTTGAACCGAGCGCTGCTCGCGCCCTATGTCCGACCGGGCAAGCCCGTCGTTGAGGTTGTAGCAAACCATCGCCGTCTGGGGAGGGGACCGAAGATCGTTGCCATCGGCGGTGGAACAGGACTCTCAACGCTTCTGCGCGGCTTGAAAGTACACACCGCGAATCTCACCGCAATTGTGTCTGTTGCCGATGATGGAGGCTCATCCGGTCGTCTCCGCAGGTCACTAAACATCCCCCCGCCTGGGGACATCCGTGCTTGCCTGGCTGCCTTGTCAGCAGATGAGGGTTTGCTTACACACCTCTTTCAGTACCGGTTCCGCGAGGGTGAGGAACTTGAAGGGCATTCCTTCGGGAATTTGTTCATAGCTGCCCTTTCTGGGGTTACAGGGAATTTCCAGGAAGGGGTCTTAGATGCTGGTCGGGTTCTGGGGATTCGCGGCCAGGTTCTTCCTTCAACAGCGCAGGATATTGTCCTTGTAGCCGACAAGGAGATGGCCCAAACGGGAAAGGCTGTACGTGTTGAAGGGGAGAGCCGCATCACAGAGGGGGCAGGCCGCATCCGTAGAGTCCAGATTGAGCCGAATGATCCCCGTGCCTACCCGCTCGCGCTACAAGCGATTCTTAGCGCGGACATGATCGTGATTGGGCCGGGCAGCCTTTTCACTAGTGTGCTTCCTAACTTGCTTATTCCAGAGATTAAAAGTGCAATTCAGGCAAGCAAGGCTTTCAAGGTCTTCGTCTGTAATGTAGCAACACAAATGGGGGAGACAGACCATCTGGATTGCTGTGACCACCTCGCGGCGATCGAAGCGCATGTTGGATCGACACTCATTGATCTTGTGGTCGTGAACAACAATCTGGATATCAATCTTCCAGATGGCATCGAAGCAGTAGATCCAACACTAGACGGGTCCTGTCCTGTGCCACAATATGCGGCTGATCTGATCGATCCAGCTAACCCCACGCGTCATGATGAACGTGTGTTAGCGGAAATACTGATCGCCTTACTAGAAGAGCGTACCGGACCGTTAGAGCTCTTGCCAGTCGATGGGAATGGCACTAACGGCTATTTGTAAAAATTAATAATTTACAGAGGAGTTATAACATGGCAGCTCGGATTGGAATTAATGGGTTTGGTCGCATCGGCCGACAAGTCGTAAAAATCATGAAGGATAAGTACGGCGAAGAATTTGACATCGTCGCTTTTAACGACCTCGGTGATCTACCAACGATGGCACACCTTTTTATGTACGACACAAACTACGGCAAATATGATGGCACTGTTGAGGTTAAAAATGATGGACTCGTTATCAACGGTGACTTCATCAAAGCACTCTCCATCCCAGACCCTGCACAGCTTCCATGGAAGGACCTTGGGGTAGACATTGTGGTTGAGGGCACGGGGCTCTTCCGAAGTCGCCCCGACGCCAGCAAGCACCTCGATGCAGGCGCGAAGAAGGTGATCATCACCGCGCCAGCGAAAGACCCCGACTTGACCGTTGTCCTGGGCGTGAATGACCAATCCTACGACCCAGAGAAACATAACATCATTTCGAACGCATCCTGCACGACTAACTGCCTCGCCCCAGCGGCGAAAGTTGCACAGGATAACTTTGGAATCGTACGCGGAATCATGACCACAATACATGCGTATACGAATGATCAGCGCATTCTCGACCTACCGCACAAGGATCTGCGACGGGCACGAGCTGCGGCTCTGAATATCATCCCCACGACGACTGGAGCTGCCAAGGCTGTATCGCTAGTAATCCCTGAACTCGAGGGGAAGTTCGACGGCTTTGCGATGCGAGTTCCTACACCGACGGTCTCGGTTGTGGATCTCACACTTACCCTCGAAAAAGAAACCACGACTGAGGCTTTCCAGAATGCTTTCCGGAAAGCGGCCGAAGGTTCAATGAAGGGCATCCTGGGTTTCTCAGAGATCCCCCTCGTTAGCATGGATTACAAGATGGACCCGCGCTCGAGCATCGTGGACGCGCAATTCACCTTCGTGATGGATGGTGTAATGGCGAAAGTCCTCGCCTGGTATGACAACGAATGGGGTTATTCCGTCCGAACGGCGGACCTGGCGGCACTTATAGCTAAGTCGCTTTAATCCGCGATTTACTGAGGGCTGCGCCTCCTTATGGGGGCGCAGTAATTTGTGATAAGCGATGTTCAATAAGAAAACCATTCAAGATATGGAGTTCGAGGGTCGAAAAGTACTGGTCCGAGTTGATTTCAACGTCCCGCTGCAAGATGGCGGGATAGCAGACGATACACGTATGTGCGCCGCTTTGCCAACCATCCAATATTTGATTAACCAGAGCGCGAGGATCATTCTCTGCTCCCACCTTGGTCGACCGAAGGGGCAGGTTGTCACATCCCTATCCCTGCGTCCAATAGCCAACCACCTATCGAAGCTCCTCGGTATGCAAGTCGCCTTCTCTCCGGACTGTGTGGGAGATGCGGCGAAAACCGCAGCTTCGCAGCTCAAGAATGGCGAGGTCCTTCTCCTGGAAAACACGCGATTTCACCCGCAGGAGAAGGCGAACGATGATGAGTTTGCTATCGAATTGGCTTCACTGGCTGACATTTACGTGAACGATGCATTCGGTTCGGCGCACCGCGCTCACGCATCAACCGTGGGTGTGGCGCATAAGCTGCCCGCAGTGGCCGGGTTCCTGATGCAAAAGGAGCTGCAATATCTCGGCGAAGCACTGGCAGAACCCGAGCACCCGTTTGTCGCCATCCTGGGCGGAGCGAAGATCTCGGATAAGATCGGCGTGGTTGATCGCCTTCTTCAAATGGCGGACCGCATGCTGATCGGAGGCGGGATGGCGAACACATTCCTCGCTGCACAAGGTTTCGATATGGCCGAATCCTTGGTGGAGGAAGATGCGGTCATAACTGCCGCGGAGATTTTAGAGCGGGCGGGCGATCGTCTGCTATTGCCTTTAGATCTGGTTGTAGCAGCTGCATTCGACGAGAAGGCCGAGTATAAAACCGTAACCGTCGGCTCCATTCATGAGGGGTGGAGGGCGATGGACATTGGCCCCGAGACTGTTCGCGTCTTCTGTGCAGAGATCAAGGACGCACGCTTAGTCGTCTGGAACGGTCCAATGGGGGTGTTTGAGTTCGAACCGTTTGCCGCGGGGACGCAGGCATTAGCGGCCGCTGTCGCTGAATGCGAGGGTACTACGATCGTCGGCGGGGGTGATTCTGCTGCGGCAATCCGTCAGGCGGGATTGACAGAGAGCATAAGTCATGTCTCGACGGGTGGTGGGGCTGCTCTCGAGTTCTTGGAGGGGAAGACCTTACCCGGCGTTGACGCCCTGCTTGATAAGGAAGCATAAGGCCGGAAGTTACTTACGTGTAGATTGTGCTGCCACCTGGGTATCGAGACGCCCGGGTGGCAGTTTTTTCATGTAGAAAGACTGCGTTTTAGTCTTAATGAGTCCAATTGGTGGCACTTCACAGTTTACTTACATTTCACATGAATTTATTGTCCGCTTGCTGGCGCTCGTCTATAATGAATCCATGTTAGGTAAGGAGGCCGGATGAGTTTCCCCATCGGTGAGAATGTGGGTCCGTATCGAATCATCGAACAGTTAGGGCAGGGAGGGATGGCTACGGTATTTAAGGCCTACCATGCTTCTTTGGATCGCTACGTTGCGATTAAAGTCCTCCACCCCGCGTTTAAAGAAGAACCTAATTTTCTATCACGATTTCAGCGTGAAGCGCGGGTGGTTGCGCGCTTAGAACACCCGAATATCGTCCCAATCTACGATTTTGCGGAACACAAGGGTCAGCCGTATCTCGTTATGAAATTCATCGAGGGCCAGACTCTCAAGGCGCATATGAATGAAAAACCTCTGACGAAGGAGGAAGCAGTTCAAATTGTTGATGACGTCGGCGGCGCCTTGGCTTATGCTCATAAACAAGGCGTGCTACACAGAGATGTCAAACCCTCGAATGTCCTCATAAGTCCCGATGGCTCGATTTACCTTGCTGATTTTGGCCTGGCGAGGATGGCGCAGGCAGGGGCGTCGACTCTCTCAAAAGATGTCATGCTGGGCACTCCCCAGTATATCTCTCCAGAACAGGGGCAAGGGGTGCGCGAGCTGGATCATGGAACTGACATCTATTCCTTCGGTGTACTTCTCTATGAAATGGTCGTCGGCCGGGTTCCATTCAATGCCGACACACCTTTCTCAATCATCCATGACCACATATATACACCTTTGCCGCTTCCTTCCGTGGTGAACCCGAATGTACCAAAAGTGGTGGAGAGAGTGCTCCTCAAATCGCTGGCGAAGGATCGAAAGGATCGCTTTGAGACGGTGGAGCAGCAGGTTATCGCTTTCCGTATAGCGGTTTTGGAGGGTGAGGGGGCATTTCTTGAAACGATTGCCTTACAACCGGTGGCTGAGGAGGGATCAGAGAGAGAGACCAGAACGCCCGTAATCCCAATAGACATAATCGATGGAGATACGGGTGCAGCAGGGCGGGAAAAACCCCCAGGTAAACGCTGGCCATGGATCGCGGCTGGACTGCTCATCAGCGTAGGGTGTTTGATAGCGTTCATTGGCACTCTTGGCGGTGAGAATGAGGCACCGGAACTGGATCGTCCAAATCCACCTGTTGAAGTGATTGATGAGGGCCTCCAGGGTGAGCCGGAGCTATTGAGCCCAGATGCGCTGTTTCGTCATGCGGAGTCGCTCGTAGAGAACGGGCGAGAAATTCTTGCCGCCCAGGAATTTCTCAAGGCGGCTAATCTCTTCATGGAAGAAGAGGATTACGTTCGAGCAGTAGACAGCTACCTGAGGGCGGTTGAAGTTCATGCTCCCACCGTGGAGCGCAGCCGGCTCGTTGAAGGAGAATTCACACAAGCCCTCTTCCTTGGCTCTGCTGACGATCATGTTTGGCCATTGATTGAAAAGATCGAACAGTTTAATGCGGATTGGCCAGTGGTTGCGATCTCCCGAGCGCGTCAGAGTCTATTTGTAGGTGCATTTGATGAAACTCGGGAGATAATAGATGCAATTTTAGAAGAGGAGCCTGGAAACCCGCTGGCGTTGGCCGTACTCGCTGAATACCACATCATGCTCGACGAATTTGATGCCGCGGAGAGAATCATCGCAAAAGTACTCGAGCGATCGGATGAGTTACCACCGTGGTTAGCTGAACATTTTCATGGGTTAGCGACAATGCTTCCAGAATAACCTCTGGAGGAAAAAGCCCACTCACCCGTTGATTGGGGGTGAGTGTAAGCAGCAATTAACCATCGACGAGCCTGAAAGGCTCGTCGATGATTTCTTCTGAGACCGACTATCCATTTGCGGGTCGGTGTATTGATTTGCACCCTTTTTAACGCTTAATCAGGGAGCATGAAAGACCATTGTGTTCCCCAGAACACTCAAGCGGTGCCAAATTGACGATCGCCCGCGTCCCCTAAACCGGGGAGGATATATCCATGTTCATTCAACTCACGATCGATGGCCGCGAGGTGAATGTGGACATCGGGATGTTTATTGTGAAGCGCCGAGATACCCTCAGGCGAAGCGATCACGCCGATGAACTTGATCTTCTCTACGCCCCATTCTTTCAGGATATCGACAGTCGCTATAGCAGACCCACCGGTTGCGAGCATCGGATCAAGAATTAGACATACTGAAACCGTCGGTTCGATCGGGAGCTTGTTGTAGTACTCTACTGGTTTGAGGGTCTCTTCGTCTCGGAACAAGCCAATATGCCACACCTCCGCTGAGGGCATAAGCTCCCAGACTCCTTCAGTCATACCTAGTCCTGCCCTTAAGATCGGGATTAGACCGATCTTGTGTTGCAGAGATACCCCTTCGATACTCTCGAGAGGGGTATCGATTTGTATTGGTGTTGTGAGTAAGTCGCTGGTTGCTTCATAGGTGAGCAGTGCACCGATCTCTCGAATCAGTTCGCGGAATTTCTTTGGCTCTGTCCTTTGATCACGCAGTTTGGTTAACTTATGCATGACGAGAGGGTGCTTAGATGGGAAAACATTTTTCATTGGATCACCTCGAATCTTTCAAAGTATTTACCGCTCTTGATAACGAAGTGTGAGTACAGTTAGGTCATCTGATAGATCAGGCTGGCCACGGAACTGGATCACTCGTTTTACAATCGCATCAACAACATGATTTGCCTCCCAATCATCGAGACCCAACACGAGATTTCCGAGTCGTGAGAGGCCGAACATCCCCCGTTCACCGCCGTATGCCTCCGTCACACCGTCAGTGTAGAGAACGAGCAATTGTCCTGGCTTCATTTCGATGATTGAAGATGAATATTCTGCATCAGCTTCCACTCCGAGGACGATCCCATGGTCGCGGATGGGGCTGCCGGCTGATTCCGGTGTAAAAAGGAGAGGCGGATTATGGCCGGCGTTGGCGTAAACCAATCGGCCCGGCGCTGGTTCCCAAATGGTGTAGAAAGCGCTCACGAAGAGGTCGGCATTGGTCTCGGAAATCAGAAGGTTATTGACCTTTTCGAGCGTACGGGCGGGGTCAATTTGTTCAGTGGCGATCGTGTGGATCAGCGTTTTACTCAGAGCCATGTAGAGAGCAGCAGGAATTCCTTTATCGGCGACGTCGGCGATCACAATACCCCACCGCGGACCATTTTCGCCATCCGGCAATGGAATGATGTCGAAGAAATCACCACCAACTTCATGCGCAGACTGCCAGTCCACTCCGATCTCCCAGCCATCCACGTTCGGCAATTCCTTCGGCATGAAGCTGATCTGTATGCTCTTCGCCATTGCCAATTCTCGTTCCAGTGATTGCTGGTGTGCGGCTTCATCAATCAAGCGCGTGTTTTCAAGGCGCAGGGAGAGCTGGTGGCCGATGCCTGCCAGAAGTGCCGGAAGTTTGCCTGAGAATTTCTGCCCCTTGAGTAAGAGTAACCCGAGGAGTTCCTGTTCGGCGCTCAAGACGAGACAAGAAGCCTCATTCGTTGCGAGGGGTCCCGCCAGAGCTGGCGGGAGAGTGATCTGGAAAGGTTCATGACTCTCATGATAGGGTGGCGAAATCCCCAAATCCGACGCGAGGATATGCAGGTCATGAAGCTTGTAGATATCCGAACGGCGTAATCCGGCAATGGGTCCAATGTACATGTCGCCTTGAGAGTCATATGGAAGGAGTAGAATCGTCCAATCCGTACCGGTGAGCAATGTAGAGAGCTGCAAAACGGCCTGCAAAGCTGACATTGTTTCACCTGGCCGTGCTGCGTGGCGAGCGACTTCGAGCAGCACAGTGGTAATCCAAGCCTCTTCCTGATGTTGGTTGTAATTCCGGGCTTCGAGGATGGCGAAAGCTAATTGGGTCGTGACCATCTCGATTACGGCGTTGTGGTCAATTGGGAGCTGTCTTGAATCGACACATTGAATGTGAAGTACTCCAAACATTCGGTCGACCACCTTCATAGGAAAAGCATATTCATATGCCGAAGGCATAGATGTTTCTTCAGTCTGAGTGTCCATGTTGGCTGTGTTGAGCGGCTCCCCTGATTCTGCTACCTTCTCGATCAGCCAGGATTGCAGTTCGTTCTCATCCGCTTGACCCTCTTCGTCCCGTGAAGATGCCCTTAAAACCAACTCTCCGTCGATGATTTCGTGAATCTCTACTTTTTCGTATCCAAGTACCCGTGTTAGCAATGTCGTGATCCTCGCCAAGCGTTGGGCGATTGGATCGAGTGAGATCAACATCCTTGACATCTCGCGAATGAGCAGCATTTGGATTGACAGCGTTTCTGTTTCTGATTGCAGAAGTAGATTCGTCAGAAGCGGGGCTAGTTGATTGGCTATCACGAGCATTAGATTTAAGTCATGCTCTGTGAAGGCATGACTCCGTCGGCTTTGGATTGTGAGTGCACCAATAACCAGGTCACCTGACCTGAGAGGGATGAAGAGACCTGAAACCCTTCCTCCAGGGCTTGCTCCACTTCCGTGTCATCCGCCGGCATTTCTGCCCGGGTGCGCCGGTAGAGGATACTCACTCTCCTGGTGCCCAATCGGAGCGCGGTGCGCGCGGCATCGATGGCCACGTTGCCGCCTCCCACCACGGCGACCCTGTCTCCCAGGGAAGGCTTGAGGCCGAGGTTCACCTCACGGAGAAAGGTTGCTCCATCGATTACCCCTGGGCTCTCCTCCCCTTCAATCCCCATTCTGAGGCCCTGGTGGGCGCCAATGGTCACAAAGACA
>JAUWFP010000082.1 GCA_030606845.1 Anaerolineales bacterium
GCTGGAAGGGTTCAACAGTCTCATCCAGGCTGCCAAAGCACGTGCACGTGGATACCGAACCAACCGTAATCTCATTACCATGGCCTATCTCATCGCTGGACAGCTTAAGTTCAACTTACCCACATGAAACAGCGAGGAGCCTTTTTTTTAAACCAGTCGTAAACCGCGCACCCTCAGCTTATACACCTTTGGCATTTTCTTTTCCATCCAGTGATTGTTCCACGATAAGTTGAGAATCATCCTGTTTCGCGCGGGAGAGGCGCGCAACTGCCTCAATGAAACCCTTGAAAAGTGGATGGGGGCGGTTAGGGCGTGATAGGAACTCAGGATGGAACTGACTTCCAACCATGAAGGGATGGTCCGTTAACTCAGCAATTTCCACAAGTTTGCCATCCGGTGATTCCCCGGAAAAGACCATACCTTTTGAGTCGAAGATCTCCCGGTAGTGGTTGTTGAATTCAAATCGGTGGCGATGGCGCTCTTGCACTAATGATTGTCCGTAGGCGCCCGCAGCGATTGTGCCATCAAGAAGCTGGCATGGATATAATCCCAACCTCATTGTCCCGCCTAATTCAGCAATGCCGCGCTGCTCTGGGAGCAGATCGATGACAGGATGTGGTGTGTTTCGGTTGAACTCCGTCGAGTTTGCATCCTCTGAATCGAATACATAGCGCCCAAATTCAATAACCATCACCTGCATTCCAAGGCATAACCCCAGGTAAGGCACCTGCTTCTCACGAGCATAACGAGCAGCCGCGATTTTTCCCTCAATCCCGCGCGCACCAAATCCACCGGGAACGATAATCCCGTCCGCTTGAATAAGCTCATCCCAGCCTTTCCCACGTTCCAATTCAGCAGAATGCAGCCAAAGAATCTCAGCATCGACACCTGCGGTCAACGACGCGTGGCGCACCGCCTCACGGACGCTCATATAAGCATCTTTTAGCTCAACATATTTCCCCACAATGGCAATTTTGACCTTCGGTCGAGGTGTGCGCTGCTCCGCGATCAAGGACTCCCACTCAGTCCAATCTGGTTTCTTGCGGCTTTCGAGACCCATACGAGACAGGACGTACTTCCCAACCCCTTCATGTTCCAGCAAGAGCGGTATTTCATACAGGATTGATGTCGTGGGAAGGGGAATCACGGCTCGCTCCTCGACATCGCAGAACAGGGCGATCTTCTCGCACAGTTCCTGCCTTATGGGGTAGTCCGACCGGGCGATGATCATGTCTGGCTGAATACCAATCGAGCGCAGCTCACGAACCGAATGCTGGGTTGGTTTGGTCTTCAACTCACCCGTCGCACCGATATGAGGGAGCCAAGTGACATGGATGTAGACGGTATTCTCGCGGCCCAGGTTCGCACGCATCTGACGTAGCGCCTCGAGGAACGGCAGCGATTCGATGTCTCCAACCGTGCCGCCGACTTCTACAAGGACGATCTCTGCATTTGTGGCTGTCGGGACAAGGCTGATCGTTCGTTTGATTTCATTGGTGATGTGTGGGATCACCTGGATTGTGCCCCCCAAGAAATCCCCCTTCCGCTCACGGGCTATTACTTCAGAATAAATTTGACCCGTGGTGACGTTGCAAACAGAGCTGAGGCTGGCATCGATGAAACGCTCATAATGTCCAAGATCCAAATCAGTCTCAGCGCCATCATCCAAGACAAAGACCTCGCCATGTTGGTACGGGCTCATCGTGCCCGGATCAACGTTAATATATGGATCGAGCTTCTGGATGGAAACCGTAAAACCGCGTTCTTTCAGCACCTTACCTAATGCAGCCGCGGTGACTCCTTTGCCAACGGAGCTCACCACACCACCAGTCAAGAAGATATACTTTTCCATCTCAGCTCACCTCCCCCGTCCATAGTTGGTTAAAAGAGAAGTGGGGAGGGTCATGTTCGTGCCCCTCCCCACCTGATTTCGAGACTTCCGCTCGAACGGATGCCTGTTTTCCTGCTCACTAGACCAGTTTCTCCAAGTCCGCGGCAGCACGCCTCATCTCGAGAAAAACCAATCCGAGCTTAGTATGCTTACGTGCCAGGACGGTCAGAACTGCGCCATTACCAATCGAGGTAAGGAGTACGTAACCCTCATCACCATGAATGTAAACCTCATCCAGGCTACCCCGTCCGAGCTCACCGGCGATCCGTTCGCCTAGACTGAGCATAGCCGCGGACATCGCCGAAACCCGATCCTCTTCGACGGAAGAAGGCAGTACGGCGGCGATCGTAAGACCATCAACACTCACAACAGCCGATGCTTCTACGTCGGGCGTTCTGCTCAGTAAATCATGCAATCGATCGACCATGGATTCGTGGGCTGTTTTTTCCATCCGAATTTTCCCCAATCAATTTTATGAACCCCGACAGTCTATCATAGGCGAGGAGCCTGAGCAAGAAGAATGGGCTCCTATACCTATTGATTCAAGTCATCGCCAGCTTTTCGGCTTCGCTCCCCACTCCCTTCGATCGGGGACTTCGGAGGATAAACTCCGCGAAGCAATCTCCAACATCCACCGGCATGTCATTGCGAGCGAAGCGAAGCAATCTCGCTCTTTCATCCGCTGAGATTGCCACGTCGCTCTAGCGGGTTCCTCGCGATGATGCGCGCGGCGTTGGCTTCGCCTTTTTTGTCATTTCGAGTGAGCCGTGTAGCGGCGACCGAGAAATCCCTATGATGTTGCTTGTGCGGGCTCCAGCTCCGGAGCCCGAATGTAGCCCCTTATTGTCATTGCGAGCGAAGCGAAGCAACCTCGCTCTTTCTATCCGCTGGGATTGCCACGTCGCCCTTCCGGGCTCACTCGCAATGACGTGCGCGGCAACACCTTTCTTTTATTGTCATTTCGAGCGAAGCGAGAAATCCCTACGATGTTGCTCATAAGGAATCCTTCTTTGGAACGGATACGTCCCTGTGCTGACGAAATACGCCCCTTAATGTAATGCTGAACCCTTCGGTTTCGCCCCCGACAAAACCGGGGACTTCACTCAGGATAAACTCCGTGAAGCATCTCGTTCTTTGAACGGAAATCACTCCCTTCAGCCGGAGTAGGTTTCACCTGACACAAGTATGAAATGATGGTTCTACGTGGATAAAGGGGCAGTCGTGATGTTACTCGCCTTTCTTGGTTGGGAGCAATCCCGAGAGCAGATGGACGATAACCTTCCCCCGCTCTAGATCGACATCACGAATAACGGATTCGATTGCCGGAAGAAGTACTTCATCACCAGTTTCGTTGCGAACAATGAAGACATCATTCGCACCAGTCTCAAGAATCTCTGCGATTTCGCCCAGCGCTTCCCCGTCCTCGCAGCAGACACTCAATCCGAGCAGCTGCCAGTGGTAGTATTCCCCCTCCTGCAGAGATTCAACCTCACCAGATTCCAGCCGGATCTCCCTATCACGCCACTCCTCAGCCGAATTTCGATCATCACAACCTTCAATGGCGAGAAGGTAACGTCCGCGATGCAAGCGGATGGAGGTGATAATCGAGGGTGTTGTTGTGTCACCCAGGAATATCTCCATCCCCGGACGGAGCGATTGGATCAGTTTCGAGAATTGCTCAACGACGAGCCCGCCTCGAATCCCGTGAGGACGAACAATACGCCCGACAACCAGAAAATTCGGTGGTTGTCGGGCGCTTCCCTTCTCAGGTGAATCTGAAGGTCGAACCATTCGCGTTTAAGGGATATCGAGTGTGGCGCGTACACCACTTCGAGCAGCAGCTACTCTCAAGAGCACGCGCATAGCATTTGCCACTCGACCATTCCGCCCAATCACCCTTCCCATATCTTCCTCAGCGACAGATAATTCCAACAGGACATCGCGTCCACGGTTTTCCTCTGTCACCCAGACTTCAGTAGGATCGTCAACGATAGACTTCGCAATAAACTCGATTAAGGATTTCACTTTAGATACAACCCTCCATGAGTCCTGCTTGTGTGCATTCCCGAGCAGCTTCAGGACTTAGGCGTCCTCTTCCTTCTCGGGTTCAGCTTCATCGTCCGCTTCGTCTTCTTTTGCCTCGGACTCAGGTTCCACTTCGGCTTCAGGCTCAGCTTCAGTTTCCGCTTCGGCTTCAGATTCAGCAGCTTCTTCGGGCTCTTCGGCTTTTTCTTCTTCATCGGTAGCTTCAGCCTCGGTCTCCTCTTCTGCTTCAGGAGCTTCCTTTTCCATCGCTGGAGATTCTTCAGGTTCCGCTTCAGCCTCTGCTTCAGCCTCGGTCTCCTCTACAACCTCAGGAGCTTCCTTTTCCTCGGTTGGAGTTTCATCAGGCTCCGCTTCAGCCTCGGTTTCCTCTGCAGACTCAGACGTTTCTTCTACAGCTTCTTCCGCCTCGTCCTTCTTGCGCGCGCTTGCTTTCTTCTTACGCTTCCCGATAAGGTCATCACGGCGTGTCCGCGGATCGATCTCCGGGAGCGCCTTTTCTGCTTCCTCTAACAACTTCTCGATTGATTCTCCTTGCTTAAAGCGTTCCCAACGCTCCCAGGTTCCCAGAGCGTTCAGTGCTTGACGGACGGCGTCGCTCGGCTGTGCTCCATGCTGAAGCCAGTGGAACAAACGCGCTTCATCCACAACTACGGTGGATGGTTCCGTGCGAGGATTATAGTTGCCGAGGATCTCCAAGAAGCGCCCATCTCGTGGGCTTTCTTTGTCCGCAGCGACGATTCGGTAGCTCGGCTGGTTACGAGCACCCACTCGGCGTAATCGAATTCGAACCATTTATCGTCCCTCTCTTTTTTCGTTTTGCCTGCTCGTGTTTCGGGGTCGAGAGGGGGCTGCCTCGGAAGGGAGGCAATTGTTACCTTTCAACCACCAACAGGCTTTGATTATAACGGCCAGGATCCCATTCTTGGAAGGCCGCGTTTCCCGATCTGCTTCATCATCTTCCGCATCTGACGGTGTTGACGCAGAAGCTGATTGATTTGTTGGACGCTCGTACCCGATCCCCGGGCGATGCGTCGCTTCCGGCTTGCGTTCAGGATTTCCGGTTTTCGTTTCTCCTGAGCAGTCATTGACTGCAAGATTGCCTGTGTGAAGACCAATTGGCTTTCGGCATCTTGGCTATCGATCTGGTTGCCAGTCACGCCCAATGGTAATGCCTCTAGCAATTTGCTCACCGGACCCATTTGACGCATCATCGTAAGCTGCTGTGCGAAATCCTCGAGCGTGAATTCCCCCTGTAAGAGTCGCTCGGCCTGCGCTTCCACTGCCTCTTTATCGATCGCAGCTTCAGCTTTCTCGATGATGGAGAGTACATCGCCCATCCCGAGTATTCGTGAGGCAAGCCGCTCAGGATCGAACGTCTCCAGTGCATCGCGTGCTTCGCCAACACCGATAAACTTGATCGGCAAGCCTGTAATCGCACGCATCGAGATCGCTGCACCACCGCGGGCATCGCCATCCATCTTCGTCAGGATTAAACCCGTTAGGTCCACCGCAGTATTGAAACCCTGCGCGATTTGCACAGCTTCCTGTCCCGTCATTGCGTCCACGATGAGTAAAGTCTCGGCAGGATCGACAGCTGCTTTGATCGTTCGCAGTTCTTCCATCATCGGCTCATCGATTTGCAGGCGTCCGGCAGTGTCGATGATGACGACACTCACCCCCCCCTTGCGCGCCTTATCAAAGCCGTCTGCACATATCTTTGTCGGGTTTTGATCCGTGCTTGCGAAGACCGGAACATCGATCTCTGCACCCAGGACTTCCAGCTGTGTGGCTGCTGCGGGCCGATAGGGATCGGCGGCGATGAGCATGGTTCGTTCGCCTTGCCCTTTGAGTTTGCGGGCAAGCTTCGCGGCCGTTGTTGTCTTTCCAGATCCCTGCAAACCGACCAGCAGGATAACGCGTGGTTTAGCCCCTTGGAGCCGCAAACGTTCCGGCTCACCCAGTACAACGACCAACTCCTGGTGGATAATGCGGATCACCTGCTGCGCTGGATTCAATGAGCGCGATACATCTTCACCCGAAGCGCGTTCTTTAACACGCTCCAACAGGTCCTTAACAACTTGGTAATGTACGTCTGCTTCTAAGAGCGCCAGCCGGATCTCACGCAGGGCAGAATCAATATCCCCTGGTCTAAGTTTGCCATGCCGGTTGAGCTCTTTAAAGACAGATTGTAGTTTGGTCGAAAGTGACTCAAACACGTTCGCAAATAACCCCAATACGCAATCCGCCGATCGGTCATTTTACGAACAGCGACCGTCCGGCGGGTCGTAAGTCGTATTCGACTTTATAACTTGAGAATTGTAGCCTGCTCCATGGTCTTGGTCAAGGGATACTTTCGCTCCGCATGTGATCGAGAAGATTTCGACCAATACGCTCCGCAACTATTGAATTCTGACCCTCGATTACAACGACCACTACGTAGATGTTTTCGTGGTTGAAGATCCCGCCCTGATACCAGCCAAGGCTCTCACCGGCTTCACCCGTAAGGGCTTCTGAACGCAGACCAAAGGGTTGCCCTACGGCACCACCGAGCGCCTCGAAAGCCCGCTTTCGAACGCTTGGATCCAATACTTGACAGTCGGTTCCCAGATGTAGGATTTCCTTCCAATCCCCTCCCTGAGGCCGGTAGGCGTCTACGACCCGGAGCGCTGGCAGACCCGGGTCTGAAATCAATCCTGCAAACGCCCGGGCGAGCTGCAGCGGGCTTATCGTTAAATCCCCCTGACCTACCGCCGCCAATCCCAACGCGCCCTCACTGGAGAGGTCGCTTGGATCCGATGCACCACCGGTTGGCAGGCGGATTTCCGGGCGCTCGAGGAAACCAAAGGCCTCGAGCACGTGATTAAAATCATCCGCGCCTAACTCCAAGCCGAGGTTGAAGATAGGTGCTGGACACCCGTTCTGGAGGGCTTTTCTGTAGTCTGCCTTATTATCAGGGAGAAGCTTAACCAAACATACAAGTGATTGACCGTTCACTTCTACAGGGGTCTCCAAGTTCGAAGCCAAATCATCCGCTTCAGCGATGCCCGTCTGCATGCTCCATGCAAGAATGTAAGGACTTAGGACCATTCCAGGTTGATATCTTCCCTGAGTGACTCGGTTCAATAATGGAGATGCAGGATCGGTCACGATGTCCTGCCACTCTTGATCGAAACGATTCGGATCGTACGACGGCGACGAGACCATGGCCAGAATATCCCCGGATTGTGCATCCAGCAGGACAATTCCGCCCTGGTAGCCGTTGAGTTGATCTGCGGCGGCTTCCTGTAATTGGTTGTCCAGTGTCAAGCGGAGATCGCTGCCAGGTGGAGGATGTCCGCTCGTAAGCTGTGACCACCCTATCGCCATCGGGTTATCGCCCTCACTCCCCCGTAGAAGTCCATCCATGACGCTTTCTAAACCGGATAAACCATAGGTAAAGGAGTCATATCCAATAACCGTCGCACTTTGAGGGTGTGGATAAAACCGTTGATATGAGCCGGGGCTGCCTGTTGATTCAGCGAGCAGCTCTCCGCTCTCGTCCATTATCGACCCGCGTTTCGTATACAGCTCTTCCACCGCCCTGCGCGGGTTATCAGTCCGGCTTACAAGGATGGGGGCTCGATAAATCGTCCACCAACCTAAAGCGACTGCTAGCGCTCCCCAGGCGATGAGACTCCCATAATAAAGCGTTGTAAGTGGGCGTGTGAAGATTTCATTCCTCTCGGTTTTCCCTGAGAGTAGAAGAAGAATGCCTAGAAGGAGGAAGCTCGTAACAAGCGATGATCCACCATAGGATACGAACGGCAAAGTCACCCCAACCAGTGGAAGCAGGCGGATATTCCCGCCAATGATCAACACTGCTTGCAGCCCGAGCGAGATACTGATGCCTGCAGAGAGCAACGCTCCGAATGGATCCCGTGAAAGGAAAGCGACGCGCAATCCTCTGCTTACAAGTACGGCAAATAATGCGATGACAGCCAAGCCGCCAAGCAGACCAAATTCTTCTGTAATCGCGGTGAAGATGAAATCTGTATGAACAGCGGGAACAAATCCTGGTGAACCCAAACCAAAACCACTCCCAAATACACCGCCGGAGGCTAATGCGATCAACGACTGCACCAGTTGATAAGACCCTCCAATCGGATCCGGCCATGGGTTTATCCATGCCGTAATCCGCTGGCCAACGACATCAAAGAGGACGTACCCCAATGCACCAGCAAGTATTCCGAAAATCGAGGCCAAGATGATGATCCGCCATC
>JAUWFP010000184.1 GCA_030606845.1 Anaerolineales bacterium
GCACGAATGACTTCGCTTACGGATTGTATTTGCGCGTTGAAGTTGATGGTTGATCCATAATTATAATCGGCGTGGGTATCGACGTGAATCTCGTCCGCCTGGGCCGAAACAGGTTCCAGCGGAGAAAGAAGTAATAAAGCAACAAGTAGGATGGGCGGCAGTTGTCTGATGGCTACACCCCGAGTAAATAGAGAAGCGGCGTCAATGTGATTGGGCTTAGCAAGGTTGATACAAGAATTGCGCCAGTGACGAAGTCAGGCTCTGAATCGTATTGGAGTGCAAGGATAGAGGCAAGTACGGCGGTAGGCATGGCGGACTCGAGAACGCCTGCTTGCATGCCGATCATGGGCATACAAAGCGCGCTTGCCATGAACCAGGCAACGATTGGAGAGAGAATTAATCGAAGGGCGACCACGATAGATAGTAAACCGAGGCGCTTCGGAGGGCCCGATTTGCCGATCTGCATTCCTAGAACCAACAGCATCATGGGAATCATTGCCAATGCCAGAAGTTCGATCGGTCGGGAAATGGCTTGCGGGATGCCAATGTTAAGAGCGCGCAGAAGGAGTGAAAAAAGGATGGCATATACAGCAGGCACCCTGGCCAGATTCTTTACCGCACGCAGCGGGTCCATTCTCCCAGCGCTGGCGATGTAAACGCCCGCCGAGTTCGTCCATAAAGCGCTTGTGATGAAATAGATGCTTGCCCAGAGCAAGCCGGCGTCGCCTAAAGCAAAGTGGTTAAGCGAAAGACCATAATTCCCTGAATTGATAAACGATACGCTGAGTATGAAGGCGGATGCAAGTGCCTGTGGTAAGCGAAGAAGTTTTGATAGCGCCCAGCTGAGCAAGAGCATGAAGACGATCACCCCCGATGCGAGGATAACCATGCTTACGATATCATACTTGGGAATTTCTGTTTTGAGTACCAAATCAAAAACGAGGGCGGGTACGAGGATGTGAAAAATTGCAGCTGAGATAGGTTGGGGATCAAGCCTCGTTCTTCGCTGGAGTAGAAAGCCCGCCCCAGCGACAGCGATGATCGGGAAAATATTGCTTGTGAAAAGGCTTAGGAATTCCCTCAATCCACGGCATCCTCTGCGGGGTCATCGAAGTCATAGATCAAGAGATCGGGTGTTCCTTCGAGAAATGCCAAGTGCTCGAGGGCTTCATCAGCTTTCTTGACAGTCTCAGCATCTGGTGCTGATGCCTGAATTTCTGATATGGCGGTTCTGGCTGTGTCACCACCAATCTGTCCTAAAGACCATATAGCGATGTGAATTACTTCATCGCTGACGTCTTCGAGAAGCTCCACTAGAGGTTGTGCTGAATCGTGAAGCTCAAGTTCACCTGCGGCGCGAGCTGCCTCGGCGCGAATTCGTGGTGAGGGGTGATTTAATTCTTGGAGAATTTCGGGTCTCCAGACTGGATTGGCCGACCTACCCATGGCTATGAGGGCAGACTGTAATAATTCCTCATCTCCTGAAAGGTATGCATCGGCGATGATCGCTTGCGCATCTTCGCGAGAAGAGAAACCGAGGGATTTTACACAATCGAGATGTAACTCAGGAGAGGCGCCAGCTCTTATAGCTTCCAGAAGATCGTCCACGATCAGGTTTGACTCCGTCAAGGAATCATCTTCGAGTTCTGCTAAAAGGATGAAACGTCCAAGAGCATCAGCGGCAGCAGCGCGCACTTCTAATGAGCTATCCTCTTTAAAAATTGCAAGGAAAGCTGTAGGGAGAGATGGATCTGTCGATTCCCACAGATTGCCGATTGCAATCTTTCTTATGTTCGAGTCGGGGTCATCGAGGCCGAGACGGTTGATGCTATCGAATAGAAGCTCAATATGCTCATCGGCTTGTTGGCCGAGTGTCGCCAGCAAGGTGCGGCGCCGTAGAGGAGACAGTGATTGCCAGCAACTCAAAAAGCGATCTAGCTGGAGGGTGTCTAAATCAGAAAGCGCAGAGAGTTCTTCAATGGGCAGAAGCTGCTCTTCGTCCATCAAAACCGAGAATAAGTCGTCTAGTTCTTGATCCATAGGATGTCTCAGTAGGGATGCTTAAGGAAGAGAAATTGGATTGATGAAATCCTGTAGGTTGATGTAGACCATGAGAAATATTAGGATGGCAAAACCGACGGCATGGGCGATGCCCTCGAATCGAGGTGGTATTCGGCGCCGGAAGATGGCCTCGTAAAGGACAAACATTAATCGCCCGCCATCAAGAGCTGGGAAGGGCAGCAGGTTGGCTAATGCCAGGCCGATACTAATAACTCCGATTAAGTTCAATGTAATGAAGGGCCGGTCGGAGGCTCGATCGATTGTGCTTGCCCACGACAACATATCATGAATGCCTTTTAAACCGCTGAGACGAGCTTCCTCAGGTGAGGCTTGACCACTTAATAAGCGTCCCGGAAGCTTGATAAGTGCGGTGATCTGGGTCACCACAGAATCCACGCCCCACTTGGAGGCTTCGAGCCATCCCATCTGCGCGGTTGGAAAACTCAAGGTCACTCCGATGGGTCCCTGATCGGCAGGGAATTCTACGCGCGGGATCATGGTTAGTTCAACAATCTGCCCGTCTCGATCAACAACAATAAGAGTGGTTTCGCCGAGCTTTGCGTGAATGGCTTCCTGCATATCCCCTATGCCTTGGACGGCGATGTCATCAACGAATTCGATGATGTCGCCGGCTAGCATCCCGGCAACGTAGGCAGGTGTGTCTTCAAGGACTTCAGCGATGAGAACGCGGGTGACATCGGGCGCAGCAAATTTGAAGGCCATGAGGAAGGCAAGGAAGCCTAAGAGAATATTCGCTGCAGGGCCGGCGGAAAGGACGAGCGTACGTGTCAGCTTGCTTGACGAAGAAAGACCGTTAGGTATATCGGGGTCATCCTCTCCCGCAAAACGAACAAAGCCACCAAACGGGATCCAGTTCAGCGAGTACTTAACCCCGCCAGCTTCGAATAAGGTCAGAATTCGCGGCGGGAAACCCAAACCAAACTCATCGATTTTCACTCCACGCCATTTCCCAACGAGAAAGTGACCCAACTCGTGACCTATGAGCAATACCGAGAGAACGACTATGAACAGAAAGAAATCTGACACGAAAATCACCTACGCCTTTGTTTGGACGCGATTATATCACTGGGGTGCTTGTTCATTGTTTGCGGTAAGAGCCACTCCCTTTCCAGGTGAGCAGCGGTAAATTTCTAAAATACCATCGATAGAACGAAGCTGACGCTCAACTTCGTCGGAGTCCTCAAAAGGGCAGATGCAATGAACGTTGGGTCCAGCGTCGATTGTGTAACACACGGCTAGACCATCCTCTCGCCAGCGGGTTACATGCTTCATGACGCTGACCGACTCCGGTTCCAAGTATAAAAGCGGTGGATTTGATGTCATCATCACGGAGTGCATCAAGTTTGAGTCTTGCTCCATAATTTGAGCAAGTGTTCGAAAGTCCTTTTGCAGAATTGCATTTTTACAAATTTCCAGGCGACGTGCTGCATCCTGAACGCGGACGGCTTGAATTGGGCTTGTGGGCGCAAGCTGGTGCCCCTCGGAAGAGCCTGTCGATTTATGTTCTTTTCTGACAACTGCGATGAGATCGACAAGGTGCCAATGTTCTGCAGGCGCAAGCTGCTCAGCGTATCCATCCTCGTTAGCCTCTCCCGAGAATAATTGCACGAAACCACCGAATATAGATCGAGCGGCAGAGCCGGAGCCACGTCGGGCAAGGATGGATAGCTGCTTCTTGTCTAGCTCCAGCCCGGCTGCTTTGCTGGCTGCAGCAGTCAAGGCGGCGAAAGCTGAGGCGGAAGAGGCGATGCCTGCACCAGCGGGGAAATTGCTTTGACTGCATATGCTTGCGAAGGCAGGAATCCCTGACAGAGTTCGGATGAGATCTAAATGCATCGTAACGCGATTGGCAGCTTTCTCTGAGGCGGGGCTTCCGTCGATTTCGATTTGATCGGCTTCCAAGCGTTCATCGAAAATTACGGTTGTTTTCGTTTGGAGGTTCGAGAGCGTCATGGAGAGCGAAGCATTCGCTGGAATGCGGAGAGCAGGATCGCGGTTGCCCCAATACTTGATAAAGGCGATGTTTGGAGAAGCGATCGCTGTTGCGCGTTTTTCTAACATCCTTTTAATTCCAGTCTTAGAAGTGAAACGTCATTTCAATCAAGCGGGATTGCTAAAGAAAAAATGCATCATGCTTCAACAACCTGGACGCGGGTCCCCCCTGGCATTGACACAGTAACATCACCGGGATCATAGTCGATAACGGGAGTTGTCCAGCGGAAAATCCATTGAGCATCCTGAGGTCGTGCGTTCACACAACCATGCGACATGGGGAATCCGAAATTGTTATGCCAGAAGGTTGAATGGATTGCAACGCCATTGCCTACGAAGAGGGTTACCCAACCGATTCCTGATAGGTCGTAGCCGCCTCCTGTCGTTCCGCCGCTCATGTGGAGCGAGATCGCCTTGCGCCAGATATGGAAGCCTCCGATCGGCGTGGACCATTCATCGACCTTATATCCGGAAGAGATTCGGCAGAAATAAACCTCCCGATTACTTTCAAAGCAAGATAGTGTCTGATAGGTCAGGTTTATTACGATCCGTTTGTCTTCCACCTCAGGGTGGATTGGAGAGAGATCTTCGTCATTAATCGGCTGAAACGCACGTGCATCAGCCCGGAAGATGTCCCCATAACCGTAACGTTCATTGAGACGGTAGAGGGGATTGTTGCCTGAATCGTCTGTGCGAATTTGGTCAACCCACAATATTTGGCTGTAAGATAATCGGGGGGTTAGGCTTTCTTTCAACCAGGGAGACCGGGCAGGGGGGTTATCTAAGATGAGATCCACCCAGGGGACTGTTACCTGAACCCACATTCCCTCACCGAGGCTCGTCACGGGCAGGTGA
>JAUWFP010000070.1 GCA_030606845.1 Anaerolineales bacterium
GAAACCGAGGCGGATTATCGGTATTTCCGTGAACCGGATTTGCTGCCGATCGAGCTTGATGAGACCTGGCGGGACGAGATTCTATCCGCTCTCCCTGAATTACCGTTGGACCGACGGGCACGCATCGCCAAACAGTACGACGTCCCGATCTACGATGCTGAGATTCTCACCGAGGAACGCAGCCTGGCGGATTATTTTGAAAAGGCAGTTGAGGTCTATGACGGCGAGCCGAAGACGGTTTCGAACTGGTTGATGAATGATGTGCTGCGTATCATTCGCAGCAAGGGAGTCAAAGCTGGTGGTCTCCAATTGCAACCTCGCCTTCTGGTAGAAATCATCCGCTTGGTCGACGAGAAGAAAATAACGACGAACACAGCAAAGTCGCTTCTGGATCAAGTTGAAGAGACGGGAAATACCCCCCTAGAAATCGTTGAACGCGAAAATTTGGCGCAAGTATCCGATGAAGGCGCTTTGCGCCAGGTGATTGCAGAAGTAATCGCCGGAAACCCTGATCAGGTGAAAACCTATCGCGCTGGAAAGGAAACGGTGATCGGCTGGTTTGTGGGGCAGGTCATGCGCGAGACAAAGGGCAAGGCGAATCCCCAGCTAGTCCAGGAGCTTCTAGGCGAGATGCTCGACGGGGAGTAGCCGTCTAAGGGTAGCAGTCCTCGAATGGGTAGGTCCTCATGTTGGCAGAGCGAAAGAGATCCGGAAGTCGAACGCGGATTACGCCGCCCATTAGATTAGAAGAGTTAGTTTGGTAAATCATACAGTTTCCGATTTTCGTAAATCCACTTCAAGGTAATTTGCGATTGTAACGCGGCGCTGATAGCACCTCCGTAACCCAGGAGAGGTGTCCAGAGACCGCTTTCATTTATAACCTGTAACTTACGGATCACGGGGAGACCAGACAGGATAAGGCTATGGGAGATAAGGATCAAATTGGATGATTTGAGGTAATGCCGGTCGAACCCGATCAGAACTTTTTTCTTAGAGGGATCAATATGCAAGCACTGAAACCTGAGTGAGATCATTAACCTTCACGTTCTGAACAGCACAAGCCCACAGACTTCCATCATCTTGAGAATAACATTTGAAAGACATCTGTTCGCCATTGTCGAATCTAACCGTAACAGACGTGGGTGTTGATCCGTCAGGAGCATTTACGCGAAACTGCACTTGTCTGACCATCGTAGGGTTTGAGGGGTTTAGGTCGAAATTCAGATTGGAGACTTGGGCGGCTGCAATAGTGTAGGTGTCGCTGGCAGCTTCAGCGGTCTTAACTAATGGAAAGCCTCCTGTAGCCATGAGGAGCAGATTGCCGCCTATGACGCCGACCGCGATCATGACCAGTGCATCTTTGATGCGATTGAGCGAGAATTGGGCGATCCGATTTATCCTGATTTTCGAGCCAAGCATTGATGAAGCCTTCCTTCGAGAGTTTCCTAAAGTGCCTTCGCTTTGAACCTGGCATAAGCATACAAAATAAAACCCGCGGCTTCATCGCAGAACCGGGGGATTTTAACCTCATCCGCTAGGTGGATATCTATCCGCCGAGTGGGGGAGGTTGACCGATTTGAGGTTAGATAAGAGTGGTGTGCTGTCAGGAACTTATTTTTACTTGCAAAGCAGAATGATTTTCCCATTCACATCGGGAAGATTGCTGGGGCGCCTTTTTAGGTTTCTCGAAATGATATGTTAATAAATAGATCTTCCCCAAAAGAGATATCATCAGTATCACCCTCCCGAAGGTTCCAACCCAGGGGTATTTGTAGACGCAGCATGTGATATTTGCCTGCGTGTGGAGATAGGATGTGTGGGAAACCAAGGATGGAAGGTCTATCCATCAGGAGAGTCAGTGTTCAATTTTGCTAAAGATGATGCTCTATGGCAAAGCGGACTGCTTTGACTCTATTGCTGACGCCTAGTTTTAAGAGGATATTGCTTACATGAGTCTTCACGGTTGAAGTTTCAATGAAAAGCGCTTCCGCGATTTCGGTGTTGTTCAAACCCATAACCATGTGACGAAGGACCTCCATCTCACGTGGGGTGAGATCGACTGGGAAATCAGACACGTTTGATGGCGCTTGCATACCGTGCCCAATTTGTTCTGTGGGGCTTGACCTCTCCTGGTCCAGTTGAGTGTAACGTCTGAGTTTGCCCAGGATAGCCGCGATGAGATCTTCGGCGTCGATTGGCTTCATCAGGTAGTCATCGGCGCCCAGCTCCTTGCCAAAGCGAATATCCTCAGCCGCCCCTTTTGCGGTCAGGAAGATTAACGGGATCCAAACCCAATCCGGATTCTGACGTATGCGGTTATAAAGTTGATAACCGTTCATTTCGGGCATCATGATATCGGCCAGGATGAGGTCTGGGATCTGATCTCGCAGGATTTCAAGTGCTTCCATCCCATTCGAGGCTTTAAGAACTTGAAAACCGTGAAAGCAGAGTATGTCCGATAGACTATCGAGGATTACCGGTTCATCATCGACAACGAGGATTACTTGCTGATTGACCATAATATTAGCCCCCCGAATTTCTTTTCAGCATAGAGTTACTCATTCCACCGTCACTGGAAACCATACCGAGAATTCAGCCCCTTTGGCTTGACCCTCGCTCGCGACCTCGATATACCCTTCATGACTTTCAACGATTCCTTTGGCCATCGCTAGCCCCAAACCGGTGCCTGGTACCCCTGAATCGCGACCTATCTTCCCACGATAGAACCGATCAAATCAATGAGGCAAGTCATCGGGGGAGATCCCGGCGCCCTTGTCGCTAACTTGAAAACCAGCCCACTGCACTTCGTCGGATTCCTTCGTGTGTGTAGAGACCGTGATACTTTTTCCAGACGGTGTGTAGTTTATCGCGTTAGTAAGCAATACGCTTAAAACTTGCCCGAGCAATCCGGGATCTGCACTTAAATCAACCGACTCTTCTTGTGCATTAAACGTCAAGGTCAAACCGCTTTCTTTGGCAATCAACACTCTATCTTCCACAATCTGCGCGACAAGATCGTTCAGGTCGATCGTTGCTCGCTCCAGTTGGACTGTGTCTTGATCTAAGCGGGAAAGGCGGAGGAGGTCTTCGATAAGTCTATTAAGGCGGTCGATCTCCCGTCCTAATCGACCTAGATACACGTCCTGCTTTTGAGGATCTAATTTCATCAGGCTGTGATTGAGTTTGAGGCTTGTTATGGGTGTCCGCAGCTCGTGGGATACATTCGAAACGAATTCATCCTTCATTCGTTCGACCTCTTTCAAAGCACTGATATCTCGCACCGTGCTCACAATACCGTAAACATTTTCATCGTGCTGAATGGGGACTAGCGCCAACTCGACATCGTAAAGTGAACCATCCTTGCTTTCGGCGGATAGCTCTAACCGCGTAGGTTCATGTTCAACGACAACTTCTTGTAGAGCTTCGTTGCACAGCGTCTTCGATTCGGTTGCTGCGATTGTGCTAAGCGATTGCCCTAATACCTCTTCGCTGGTGTATTGAAAAAGATCTTCAAAGGTCTTGTTGCTTATCTCGATCAATCCTTCAGGAGATAGCAGGAGAATAGCATCCGGGCTATTGTCGAGGATAGTCTCGAGGCGCTCTTTGGATTGCCGAATTTCTTCTGTGGCAAAATCAATTTCTTGTTCCAGGACAACGCTGTGTTTCTCCAGTTCTTGATACAACCTCGCGTTCGCAATGGCGATGGCAACTTGATTCGCGAAAGCTTCGAGGTTCTCGGCATGTGTTGAATCGAAGAAATTCTCTTGCGCGCTGTAGATGTTGACGAATCCAATAACGGTGTCCTCGATGATGATGGGTACGCCGAGATAGGAATGAACCCATGCTGTTTCAGGAAAGCGGATCCAATTCTCATCTGTTCGCACATCATCGATGATAATCGGCTGCTGTGTCTGGATCATGCGTTCAAACAAAGGAGAATTGATAAACGGAAATTCCGACGCTGTTAGTTCTTCATGGGTGACCCCGACGCTTTCATAGCCTCGGGAGGCAATGATCCTTGTCGTAAGGTAGCCTTCATCGACGATCATGATGTTGGCTGCATTATGAGGTACTACTCTGCCGACGTTTGCCAGGAAGCGTTCGAGTACCTCTTTGAAGTCAAGCGTGCTGCCGATGACCATTGCTGTATCATGCAATGCCTCGGCTATAGTGCGTTGTTGCTTTTCGGCGAGGTAGAGTTGGTCGTTAATAAAAGTTGTCGACACTTGCGGGGCCAGTAATTCCAAGAAACGTTGATGGTCTTTGGTGTAGGTATGGGATTGGAAGGATTGAACACAAATCGTGCCGATCACTCGCTCGCCATAAATGAGCGGCACAGACAATAGAGATTTTGGAATTTTGCCCGACGTGGTAATTATCATTGTTGGCAACTCGCTGCTTGTAATATCTGGCAGCAGCAGCGTTTCGCCGTTTTGGATGACCCAACCCGAGGGAATCCCGCTGTTGATCGAGTAGCGTTGACCGTGCTTTTCCTCCTGGACGATTCCCTCTTCGATGGCCGAGGTAATTTCTATTTCGCCATCATCTTCATGGTGTAGGAGAACGAAAAAAAGATCGAGAGGTATTGATTTTTTAACCTCCTCATAGACGTGAGCGAGGAATTGTTTCGGTTCTACCAGGCGACTGGTCGCAAGAGCGGCTCGGTAGAGATTTTCAAGCTCCTGGGCCAGACTCTGTGTGGTTTTTAATAAGCGAGCCTTCTCGACGGCTGCCGCGAGAAGATCGGCGATCGTAACCAGCACACGTTCATCGTCATCGCTGAAGAATGCGACCTGTTTGGATTCGGCATTCAGTACACCGTACAGATGACCACTGACACTGAGCGGGACACAGATGGCTGATCGTATCCCCGGGGTGGAGCGGATGAAGTTCTCCACATCCAGGACATCGTCATATCTCATCGGTTTCTGGGTCTGAACGACTTGCCCGCTGATCCCTTCTCCGCGTTTGATTCTCAAGCCTAGGAACTCTTGAGGTAATCCATGGTAGGAAGGATGAAGCCAAAGTTCGTCGCTACCCTCATCGAGAAGAAGGATTCCGAAGTGATCTGGATAAAGTATTTCCCCGATGATTTTCGTAACCCGTTCGATGAGTTCCCCTTCGTCAAAGCTCTCGAGCACAACCGAAGATACGGATTGTAATGTGGTCAATTCGGAGAGTTGCTTTTGGAGAGTGATCTCGGATTGCTTCCTCGCAGTGATATCATTCCCAACTGCAATTCCATAAAGGGGGGCTCCATGCTGGTCACGAATAGCGGATGCACGGATATCAGCCCAAACGATTTCCCCCGATTTATGAATGTACCGTTTCTCACGTGAATAAATTGTGGAAGCCCTTTCCGTAATCGCATGAACACCGTCAAGCTCTCGCGTAACGTCATCAGGATGCGTAATTTGGTCCCATGTTTTTTCGCGCAGTTCTTCAAGGGAGTACCCAACCATATTGCAGAATGCCGGATTGACATTGACAAATTTCTTCGACTCAGACGAAGCGATAGCTATCGGTGATGGGCTATGTTGAAAAATGGCCCGGAAACGCTCTTCGCTCTCTTGCAGAGCGACTTGTGACCGTTTTTGTTCGGTGATGTCGCGTCCAACACCCTGGCACTCAATTGGTTTTCCGCTTTCATCGAACAATAACCGGTCGTGCCATTGGAACCATCTCTCTTCCCCGTCAGATGTGATGAATGGATAGGTGTTTATCGTAACGGGATTGTCGGGGGATAGTTTCGTATGTGCTTCCGCGATGTTCTTCAATTCCATCTTCGGCAAGAAGCTCTTTTGCGCTTGGCCGATGAGCTCATCAGGGCGCTTATTGTAAAGCCGGGCATAGGCTTCATTGACGAATAACACGGTGCCATCGAGTGTGAAGCGATTGATGAATTCAGTCTGATCCTCCACAATCGCCTGGTAGCGAATCTCACTTTGACGCTGCGCCGTTATCGCTTCATCCTTAAGATCGTAAGCTTTGTTTGCTTGTATCCGACTCACCTCAACTGTTCGTGAAGTGAGATATAGAAGTAAGAGCGCACCAACCAAGTAAAATAAATGGGTGCTGAAGAAGGAAACGGATGTGTGAGCCAGGGATATTGGGGAAATCCACCCGGATCTTTCGGCGATTACGAATCCCGATCCGGTTAATAAAGTAAGCAGCGCAAAAATGACGCCGGCGCGAAAACCCAAGAGAAGGTAGGCAGCAAGCACGACCAAGAACAGCCCATTGAAGACAGGTGCACGCACGCCCCCGTTCTTCAATGCCTGCGATGTCATTATGCTGAAGAGACAGATAACGAACAACAGACTGGCGAGTCGTACTCGCCCTTGGAGCATTAACCATCTTGAAAAAAGAATGAAGGGGAAAATAGCGGCGATCAGGATTAAGCGCGGGTAGAGAGAAGGGTTGACGATCAGGATGAAAAAGAAATAGGCGGCGGAAAAGATACCCGTACCGAAGAGGGTGTAATGCAGGGAGGAAGCAATAAGGGACAAGTTTTCATCCCCCTCAAAACGAGGTGGAGAAAATAATTTCTTCAACCTACCTAACATGCGAAACCTCGAAATTGACCCAAGATCTGCAAACTGATCCCTATGGATGTTCCTCAAATCCCCCCTAGTATGAGATCGTTTTGGTGTTGGCGTTTCAGTAGTAGCGATTGTGCTTGAAGGGAGGCTTGCATTAAATTAGCGGATATTCACTTTTAACACAAGAACCTTAAAGTACGGGTGCCGTCTTAAGATTCCCGCTGAATCGACCATGGTCGATAAAAGAGCGCATCGAAACAACTTGGAGAAAACCTGTTTCTTTGTTAAAAACCAACCGGCAGGGAAGAGCTCCACTGCCGGCACCCTGGCTATAAACGAAAAAAGCGTAATAGGTTCTTTGGTCTAACGGAAGGGCTGTCGTGCTTAGCTTCCGAAGACCAGGAACATCGAGACGAGCGAAAGGAAAACCGCCACGAAGAATCCGATCGCAGCCATCTGGTGGTGCTTCTGGTTGCGGAAGTTGACCATCTCCAGGTAGTTGTTGAAATCATCAATGGTCTTCTTGGTGATCTCCTCCGATTCTTCTTCGCCTGGCTCTCGATCACGATCCCTGAAAGCAAACGTTCGCAGCGGCTCTCCTGAGAGTCGCCATTGCATGTAGGCTAGATAAGCGAAAATAGCAGCGAGTATGAACCAGATCGGGAAAATTACTGATGACATTATGCATTCCTCCTGAATCCAACCCTTAAGTTTATGGCAGGACCATAAGTTAGAAGATAGTATAGATTCGGCTTCAACGCAATTGAACCGCTCATCCTATCATGGGATAGTAACCATTATCTCATTAAAATCAAAACAACTCTATCTCAGAGGGGAAAAAAGAGTGGCAGCACTTCGGGCTTGTGGCTTATTGGATGAAATCGTAAGCGATGAAATTTCCGACCGGGCGACCAATTTCCTTCACCGCAGCCCCAATACGACCCATCATGAGCGCCCAGTCGCCGCGGCTTCCAGTAAGAAAAAGATAATCCTCGCTATTGATCCAGCGAAATTGCATCCCGTCACCTAGCGGCTGCGGCGGTTCCCCGATTTTTCCAAGCTTCAAATCTGTTGGACCCACAGAGTATACAAAAGCAGAGCTGTCGGGTGACCATCCAACCCAGCGAAGATTTCCACTTGCATAGACGAACTCACCGCTTCCATCTTCGCCAGCGATGACGAGACGCCCCCCGTATTGCTCGCTTCCCCTACGCATGAAGGCGACCTTACTGAGATCAGGCGCGATTACAGGTGCGCTAAAAGCCTGTGGGAAGAAGGATTGACCCTCGATCAAGGCTGTCTGGTCCAGGGGGCTGCCATCCGCTGATACGATCCAGACCGTGCTTGTGGGATTAGGAGCCAATGGGTCTTCTGAAGGGATCACAACGGCGAAATGTGAAGAATCGGGAGACCAGACTGGCTCCGGGTAGTAGGAATACTCACTGTAAGTATTCACCGCTGTAAAGGTCAGGAGTTCGGCGTGCAGATTCAAACCATCTGAATCGGAGGTGCCTATATGCGTAGGCTGAATGATCGCTAACTTCGTCCCATCTGGCGAAGGATAGAAATCGCCGCCGCTTCCGGGAAGGAGCAATCTTTCCAACGAATCTGTGTCCAGATCGATCGAAAATACATCGTTGTTTTTTATAAGGCCCGGGCCTTCGAAAGCGGCCTGGGTGTTGAACAGCAGCTGATGTGTCCCATGAAGGAAGGCCATTTGGCTGGGCAGGAAGTGCCGGGCTTCCTCAAGAGGATAAAGCGAATCAAAATCGACTTGTTCCAGGACAACGCGGTCGCCGCTTCCGTCTGAATTTACGACGTGCAATTCAACGACATCGCTTTCGAAGTCATTGTGGACGTAAGCGACTAATGCGCCGTCGCTTGATAGTAAAACCCGATCAGCGTGCCCGGTATGGGAAAGCTGCCGCGGCGGATCGGTCCCCTCGATTAGCCAGACATTTCCTGCGCTGGTGTAGGCGAGGCGAAGGACCCCGGTGGGAGTGGGAGGCGAAGTCCCCCGATCTGTGGGGGGCGCAGGTTGGGCAGCAAAACCGTTGGGCTGCCCCGTTTCCAATTTTCCGGGCGTTAGGAATGGGTTGGGGGTGGCATTTACTTTCGAAATACCCTCAAGCGTGCCGGCGACTGCAGTTGCGAGGCGAGCCGATTCGGGCAAGTCCGATCCGGGCGTAGAACAGGCGGAGAGGCTAAAAATAAGTGCGGCTATGCTCAAGGCGAAAGTCGATTTAGGCATCGGGTTTCACCTCCTCTGGCTCCGCGGATTATACACAAGATCGCCGTTGCACGACTCACTTGAAATGACAATTGATGAGTGAGAGCCATCGTAAAACATGTCATTTCGAACCCCCGTAAGGGGTGAGAAATCCCTGAAACGACTCTATTCTTAGTTCAAGAAAGTATGGAAAGGGTTCTCTTCATTTCAAGAGATAGAGCTATCAAGAGTGGCATCCTAGGGATTTCTCGATCGCCGTTTCACGGCTCACTCGAAATGACATATTTGATGGCGAAGAGGTACTCAAATAGTCTCCCTCACGCGTAGGGGCCGACCCGTGTGTCGGCCCGCTACATTTTCATATTTTTGATGAGGTAAAGC
>JAUWFP010000284.1 GCA_030606845.1 Anaerolineales bacterium
TCGATTTGTGTTTTTCTAATCGAACGGCGCATTGCCCGTTTTAAAGGCGTGAGGTCAATACTCTCATCACCCTCACTGCTGGTGATGAATGTTAAGCGTGAACCATCATAGCAATATTCAGCCCTGACAATCTTGATGCCGGTTATCCCAAGTTCATGCGCTTTCTCACGGCAATTGATCGTCGCTTCCAGTTCACGGCTCTGCCACATTCGCCTCATAACAAGTTCGCGTGGAGAAGCGCGGCGCACAACAGGTTTATGCGATCCCTTGGGCGCATTCTTGCCGCCTAGCAAACCAGCAACTTCACCCAGCTCACGCCCGCGCGAAGTCGACACGATAACATAATCGCCGGCTTTGAGATCATCAATCTTTGATGCATCAAAATGATAAATCTTGCCAACAGGTTGGAAACGAATAGATGCGACTGTTCTTTCGCTGATTGCCATAGATAAAACCCTCGATTAGAGAACGACGTTAGAAGCTAATCATACTACGCCCACATGACAGACAAAAGGGGCCGACTATCCATCAGCCCCTTGAGACGGCATTCATTTCATCTGTAAATTTATCTACGGGATCGTTCTAATCGGTGATCTCGATCTCAATCTCTTCTTTACCATCCAGATCGCCAGAATCAAATCGAGTGAGAATCGCGTCCGTAATCCCGTTTAGAGCTCCAGCAGCAGGTGTATCCGGGTGCGAGATGACGATAGGTGTGCCCTGATCTCCCCCTTCCCGAACTATTGGGTCGATAGGAATTGAACCCAGGAAAGGTACTCCGGCATCTTGCGCCATCTTTTCCCCGCCCCCCTGCCCGAAAATATCGAGCTGCGTACCATCGGGGAGTTCCAGAAAGCTCATATTCTCGACGACACCTAGCAATGGGATTTCCATTGTGCGGAACATTTCAAGCCCACGCTTTGCATCTTCGATGGATACTTTCTGCGGCAGCGTGACAATCACTCCACCGGAGAGCGAGAGTGTTTGTGCCAGGCTGAGCTGCACATCTCCCGTTCCTGGCGGTAAGTCGACTACAAGGTAATCGAGCTGCCCCCAATCGACATCGTTAATAAATTGCTGTATCGCACTATGCAGCATTGGACCGCGCCAGATCAGCGGTTGTCCATCGGGAACCAGGAAGCCGATCGACATCAGTTGAACACCATGAGCTTCGGCAGGTTTGAGCTTGGGACCTTCCTGAGGCGGCATCTCCGAGACCCCCATCATTGTCGGCACGTTGGGTCCGTAGATATCGGCATCAAGCAGTCCGACTTTAAACCCCTTCTTCGCCAGCGCTACGGCGATGTTTACAGCAACGGTGGATTTCCCCACACCACCTTTGCCCGAGGCGATGGCGATGGCAATGCCTATCTGATTCTTCTGAATATTTTCTTTGGTTGGTTGATCTGTCATTTGTAGTTTACCCTTTTGCCATAATTTGGTATTGATGGTTGACCTGATTGGTCAAATGAATGTTAATATCCATGACTGCATCGTCGAACATCTGAACAAGTTCAGCGTCATCCCCTCGGAATCGACGCACCGAGTGCATTGCACATTGTTCACACCCATGCAAGGCCCGATAGGAATGCGTTCGGCAGGATAGACAGTTACATAAACGGATAATTAGCAGGTTGAATGCGAGGCAGTCTATGGACTCATCATCCGCGTTGCATGCTCGATCGACTAGATCTCGCCAAGCGTCCCCGCGCCTCCCCCTCAGCGTGGAGGCGACTCGCATAGGGAATAGAATTTCAGTCTCACGATGGTACATACAGTCTGCACACCTTAATTGATTTAACCGTGCATTAATCCGTTTTCTTCTTCGCGGCTTTCAAAGCCTCTTTCTCTGCCCGAGCTGCCTCTTCACGAGCGTAATTCTTCGGGCGAATCTCGGCGTAGTACGATGCCGGCTTGCTTAACCGCTCTTTGTTGTAAATATGAGCTGACGTACGTTCGTACGAAGCGAGTTCATAAACATGGTCCATTTTTATCGCATCAAAGGGACAATACTCTGCACATAGTCCGCAGTTCATGCAGATATCAATATCGATGTAGAACTCGGTCGGGGCTGGTATCGGTCTTCCGGTTTCGGGATCATTGGAGCGCACGATCCAGATACACTGCGGTGGGCAGACTTTGGAGCAGATCCCACAAGAAGTGCACCGGTCTTTCCGTGTTCCGTCTGGATTTTCCTCATAAACCAGGAAGGGGATATACCGGAATTCTTCCGGTACAGATAACTTTTCCTCCGGGTATTGAACTGTGAAAATCCCTCGCGCCTCCGTACTCTGACGAATTTTTAAAGCATCTTCATTGTAATACCGACCGCGCCCTAACCAACGGAGATCGTCCACGTACGTCTCCACGAAGTGTTTTATTGTAACCCCCAAGCCCTTAATCAATCCGATACCGTACATAGGTTCTCCGCGTAAACGAATCAAATTCTCAAAGGATCCAATTATCTATCCGTTTCACCTAGAACGATGTCAATCGAACCAAGAATGGCTACAACATCAGCGATCTTTTGCCCTTTGGACATCTCTTCTAATGGTGTGAGGTTGATGAATGATGGTGCGCGCACATGATATCGCCATGGATTCGGTTTTCCATTGGAGACAACATAAAAACCAAGTTCACCCTTCGGGGCTTCCACACGCCCGTACGCTTCCCCTGCAGGCACTCGGACCTGATACTGGGGCTTGCCGGTCTGAATCTCGCCCGCAGGGATGGATTCGACGGCCTGCTTTAGTATTCTCAGACTCTGTCGTATCTCCTCCAGCCGAACCAGGTAGCGATCATAGACATCACCGTTGTAAAGCACAACGACATCGAAATCAAAGCGGTCATAGATTGAGTAGGGATCGGCCCGGCGGATATCATAGGGCACCCCGGAGGCCCGCAACACAGGACCTGCAGCCGAGTTTGCCAGCGCCTGCTGTTTTGTGAGCACACCCACCCCTATCGCCCGTGTCTGCACGATCTCATTTCCGGTCAGGTAGAGGTCAAGTTCATCCACCTTGCGCGGCAGCCTCTCGTTCACAAGAATCTTGATCGTCTCCAGCGCATCCTCAGGTAAATCCCGGGCAACACCACCGAAGCGGAAGTAATTACACATCATCCGCGAGCCGGTGACCGCCTCGAAAACATCCAGGATTAACTCGCGCTCATTGATAACATAAAGCATTGGCGTGAAAAACGCGCCGAGATCGTTAAGTAAGAAGCCGATGGCCCAGATGTGGTTTACCACACGCGTCAATTCAGCCATGATGACGCGGATATATTCTGCTCGCTCGGGGGGCTTGATGCCCATGAGCTTTTCAACTGCCAGAGCGTATCCGAAGTTATTGCTCATTGAGCAAAGGTAATCCAGGCGGTCGGTGAAGGGCATGTTCATCAAGTATGTATTGCGTTCACCGATCTTCTCATGATTCCTGTGCAGGTAGCCCAT
>JAUWFP010000017.1 GCA_030606845.1 Anaerolineales bacterium
GTCAAGCGCATATACACCATGGGGGCAAACTTCGGCGCACACGGCGCACTTGCCCGGCATTTGAGAGTTGATGCAAAGTTCTCGATTTACACTTACACAGAAGGCGCCGACTACGGACATAATGTCCTCCTAGTGATAGAATGGCTTTTCTGACGCAGCCACGACTTTTTTAAACTCGGTGACAGAAGCTTCGACTTTATAGGTTTCAAAAAGTGCACGTAATTTCTCAATATCCTCTTCCGACAAAGGCACGACATCGCAATTGTTGCCAAGTGTTTCCCAGTCGCCTCCAATGAAGACATTGCCTCGAATCAAGTAATTAGCGAAATTTTCTCCGGCGTTGCCAACAACGATCAGATCTCCAGCGAGCATGTAGGTGCCTGCTTCGGCTCCAACATCGCCTACAACAAGAATGGTTGCTCCCTTATTCATGGTCCCGGTAAAGTCACCGGCATCACCGCGCACGACCAGTTTTCCCCCGTAGCAATACATCCCGGCGCCAAGCCCGGCATTTTTATCAACGATGATTGTGCCTGCAGTCATATTGTCGGCAATGTATTTTCCGGCGTTCCCGGTCAGGTTGATGGTGGCTCCGGCGTTCAGGACTCCTAAGTAGTCGCCAGCATCTCCTTTAATAATCAATTCGCCATGCTTGTAACCGGCGGCGACCCCGCTTAGGTGCTTGGTGTTTGTAACCTCCACCGGTTCGTCGCCCATAGCCTCTTTCAGCAGAGAACTAAGAGCTTTAAGTTTCTTGGACTTTGCGTTAATCGCAGTCATCGTATTTCCTTCCTAAAATCCAGCAGCAGAAGTCAAGTTTTCCGGTTTCAGCACCCCGTGCAGGAGTTTGATGCCTTTGTCGGTGAGGCGGAGCGCGTGGGCGTTCGGTACAGATGGACGAACTGTTTAATCGCCTCGTTACGCTGCATCGGATCAGCCAATGCGTCCAGCATCAATATATTAAGATCGTTAAACGCCTGCGCTCGCTCGCGCCGGTCTTTCTCGCCGGAAGCGGCTTCAAGGCTGGAGCTATCCACATCGGGGGCTAAATCCAAAAGGTGCCGCTGGTTGGCGTTGCGAACAAATACCTCTCCAGCAGGAGTGCGGACGATCAAGGTAGATTTGCCATCAGGAGCACCAAGAGTGCCGACAGCCAGATCCGCCGATTCTCCAAGGTAGTCATCGCAGCTCCCACAGCCGGTGAGCGTGTATTTCTCGGCATCTTGTCGGGCTATGGAGTGTACATTGCCGTCCCATAGCTCAACCGAGAGCTCATCGCGGTCGGCGGATACGTCCAGACGCTTGACCTGGTCACGGGAGATACCCATGCTCTTGACCAGAATCTCTTCAATCATCTCCGGACGGTAGATGCCGGTGCAGAATACGGCGATGCTCAAACGGATGGAGTCCTGATATGGACTCAGCAGGGTGTTTGGAGAGGCTTTGATTTTTCGGATGGCTTGCGCAGCGCAAGGTGTGCTGACGACGGCGATGTTCTTCAGCCCCCGCTCAAAGATGGCCTCGTTAAGCGCATCAAAAACAGGAGCCCAAAGATATTGTGGCCCGACGCTGGAGACAATCTCCTCAACGGTCGTTACCACGCGGGCTTTAGGTTCGAGGGTCCATGGGTCGAGGTCGAGCATTACGACGCCATCCAGCATGCCTGTGGTGAGGCCGGCAGTTAATATGCTGCGGATCACATCGTTCGGCGCACCAGACTCAACCGGGCCGCGCGCACTCGCCGCGAACAGAGAGCTGGGTTCTATAGCGGCCCAGCGATCCAGTCGCGGGCAAGCTTCCTCACAGAAGTGCTCGCAGAAGGAGCAGCTATCCAGCGGGCCCACCGTGTATCCAACCGTCTTAATGCGAGTTTCTAAGATTGGATGATCGCCCCCGTTCCAGCGCAGCACTTGTTTGGAGCAGGCGGCTACGCATAGGCCACACCCGGCACAGTTGTCGAGTGACCAAACCTCCATTTCTAGTCTTTTAGACATAAGGCTCCTCACTTTTTTCCAGGTCTTGTCTAATGTTCACAATGGTTCCTCTAGGAGATAGATCTTTAGGTCTTGACCATCTTTTTCCTAAGATCATCTCGAAAAGAAGTTATCGTCTCTACGAATCCTTCGCCGTCATCACCAGCGAGGAATTCCAGCCTAACGCGGCGGGGGTCGAGACCATAGTCGGCAAGCTGCTGCTTCAATACTTTCACTCGCTCATCTGCGTACAAGTTGCCGGTACCGTAATGGCATTCACCAGGATGACATGCACCCAGCAAAACACCATCCGCATTGTTGAGTAAAGCCCACAGGATGTGTTGGGGGTCAAAACGAGCCGAACAGTTCATACGTAAAATGCGCACATCGGAGGGGTAAGGTATCCGCAGCGTGCCGGCCAGGTCCGCCGATGCGTAAGCGCTCCATTCGCAGGCAAAAGCGAGGATTCGGGGAGGATGGACGCCGCCTTCCGCATCGTCTTTTGTACGAGATGAAGTAAACGCTGCGTTGATTTGAGATACGATGGCGAGATCGTCCCAGCCGGGGATCCTTATGGCGTTTACCGGGCAGACCACCGCACAGTTACCACAACCTGTACAAAGTAGAGATTCGACCTCCGCCAGCGAAAGAATCCCATCTTTCTGTATAAGCTGGATGGCGTTTACCGGGCAGACCTGAACGCAATTTCCACAACCGGTGCAAGCTTCCTGAGCGATCTCGGCTACAGGAGCTCCAGTGGAAAGAGAGTCCTGATTTAGATAACGCTGTAAACGAGAGCTGGTCATATAGGCTTGTAACAGCACATCGGTGGTATCCACGGGTTGGTGAGCACTGCCGACAACATAGATCCCGGTGTCGCAATAACGGCCGGGAAGCAGTCGTGGGCGCGCTTCGATCATGAAGCCATGCTTGTCTTGATGTAGGCCCAGGAGGGCAGCCAGAGTGTCGGCGTTGTCTTGAGGCACGAGCGGCATGGCGAGCACCACCCGGTCATAGAGCAGGCGCACGGGTTGGCCCGTCAAGGGGTCATCGATATCGACGGTCTTTTCAGAGATCAGCGGGGGAGTCTCCGTGCGAAAGCGGAAGAAGGTAACCCCCAATTCCTTAGCTTGCTGAACCTTCTCTTCAAGATGCTGGTTATCCCCAGTTGAATATAACTCTCTAAAGAGAACAGTAACATTGGCCGCAGGGTTGAGTTGCTTGACCTGAATAGCCTGTCGGACACCCGTTAGGCTGCTCAAATGCGAGTAGCAGTATTCACCCCCATCTTCTGAAGACAAGATCAGCACGACATCCTGCATTGTCAAGTCGCTGCCAGCCGTCGCTGCACCTGTTAGATCATGTGCAAAATGGGCTTGCGTTACCACACATGAAGGATCGAAATGTCGACTGCTATCTAAGGGCAGTGGCTTCGCCCCTGTGGCGACAACAATCGCTCCGACCGTAATCGTCTTCGTCTGTTCTCTAGATTTAATCGAAACTTCATAGAACCCTGGAGGCCCGGCCACTTGTGCGAGGCGTGAATCAAGCAAAATATCGATACCGGGATGGTTGGGCACGATCCCGATAAGGCCGTCAATCAAGTCCTTCGCATTCTCCTGAAAAGTTTGGCTTGTTCCGCCCAGCTCCTGAGCGCTTTCGATCAGCGTGACGTGATGACCGGCGCTGGCCAGGGAATTGGCAACGGTCAATCCGCTCAATCCGCTGCCGATGATCAAGGCCGAGTTCACAAAAGCATGGGTATGTGGAAAGGGCAGGCTGGTTGTTGCGAGCCGGGAAACCCCCATCACAATCAGATCCGCTGCTTTTTGCATGGCGGCGTCAGGTTCGTCCGCGTGAACGTAGGCGCAATGCTCGCGGATGTCGACCACTTCGACCCCGCCCGGGTTCAACCCAGCTGAAAGCGCCGCTTCTCGAAAGTGTTTTTCCACCAAGCGCGGGGTGCAGCCAGCGACAAGTAAGCGTTCTAGTTTGTTTTCTTCAATTGCCTGTTGCATGCGCAAAAGGCCGTCTTTGCTGCAAGGATAGGCTTCACAGCTTGCATGAACAACACCTGGCAGTTCCGCAGCCGCAGCACAGAGCGCATTGGTATCTAATACGCCTGCGATCTCATCGCCGCATTCACAGACGAGCACGCCCGTGCGGGGCGATGCGTCCAGCTCTGGGGAATTCTTGTGCGGTTTTCCGTCCGCGCCCATAAAACCATCCTTGTGGTTCAACTCAGAAGGGCAAGCGCTCGAGGCGCTTAACCCCTTCTGGCGTGATAAGGATTACTCGAGATCCGCTTCTTGGTCTACCTTCGCTCCTACTAACACATCAACATCCTGAATAACCACTGGACTCAAATCCACATCGTCGCATATTTGACAGTACACACGCTCGAACTCGGAATCCGCACCATGGACGCTGTGAAAATGGGTGATGTCTTTCAGCTTAATCGCATCGGTCGGGCATATCAACACACAGGTTCCGCAAGCGATACATGTCGAAGATGCGATCTGGAAGGGTGTGCTGACCTTCCTGGCCATACCCCGATTGATCAGGCTGATGGCTCCGACCCCAACAATCTCCCTGCAGGCACGGACACACAAGCCGCAGAGCACACATAAATCTTCTTCGGGAAGCGTGAAGCGGATTTCTTTCACGCCATATTCTTCGGCAAGCGCCAGCAGCATAGGGTCATTGTGTGCACCGGCTAATAGCAACTCAATTGTGGTCTTTCGGCTCTTTCTCACCGCCTCGGAATCGGTCTCAATGACCGCATCTTCCTCGCAGGGATGAACACATGAAGCCACCAGTCGGGATGGGCGAGGAGGGGAAGAAACCTCGACCATGCACAACCGGCATGCCCCATAGGGTTCGAGCGCCGGGTGATAACACAATGTGGGCACTGGGATGCCATGCTCGCGGCAGGCTTCCAGTACAGAGCGCCCCTCAGGTACCTGGATCTCGCTGCCATTGATCGTCAGTTTGGGCATCGTTTCCTCGTTTACCAAGTACGATCGTCCGCTTCTATTCCACCAGGATAGCGTCGAACTTGCACACGCTCATACACATTCCGCAGCGTGTACATAGATCAGCATCAATAACATGAACCTCTTTCTTCTCACCCTGAATTGCGCCCTCTGGACAGTTGCGCAAGCAGACCATACAGCCGGTGCAATTCTCATCGATCACCGAGTAGGTGATCAAGCCCTTGCATACGCTGGCCGGACAGGTTTTATCGACAATGTGGGCTTCATATTCATCGCGGAAGTAGCGGATGGTGGAAAGCACCGGGTTTGGCGCCGTTTGACCCAAGCCGCAGAGGGAGGACCGTTTGATTTCTTCACCCAGCTCGATGAGGTAATCCACGTCCCCAGGCTGGCCGTCACCGGCACAGATGCGTTCGAGCGTTTCGAGCATGGCCTTCGTTCCCACGCGGCAGGGCACACATTTCCCGCAGGATTCTTCCTGGGTGAAGCGCATGAAGTAGGCGGCGAAATCAACCATGCAGGTATCTTCATCGGCGACGACCAACCCCCCGGAGCCCATGATCGCTCCAAGAGATTGGAGAGATTCATAATCAATGGGTATATCGAGGTGTTCGGCGGGGATACAGCCTCCTGATGGCCCACCGATTTGCGCCGCCTTAAATGACTTGCCGTCGGGGATGCCTCCGCCGATGTCGAAAATCAACTCTCGCAAAGAAATGCCAATTGGTACTTCGACTAGACCGGTATTGTTGATATTACCGACAACAGAAAAGATCACGGTGCCTTTGCTCGTCTCGGTGCCGATACTCGCGTACCAATCCGATCCCTTATCGATGATGATCGGAACCGAAGCCCAGCTCTTGACATTATTTATATTGGTAGGTTTCCCCCAAAGGCCAAATTCTGCAGGGTATGGAGGGCGTGGGCGAGGTTCACCGATTTGCCCTTCAATGGATGCTATGAGAGCAGTCTCTTCGCCGCAGACAAATGCGCCGCTGCCCAATTTTATTTTCACTGTGAAATCAAAACCTGAGTCGAGGATATTTTTGCCTAACAAGCCAACCTCCTCCGCTTGGGAGATTGCCTGCCGCAGATGTTTCACTGCTAGTGGATATTCATTACGGATATAGACATAGCCCTGGTTTGCTCCCATGGCGTATGCGCCAATAATCATACCTTCCAAGACTAAGTGGGGATTCCCCTCCATGATCGAGCGATCCATATATGCCCCTGGGTCGCCCTCGTCCGCATTACAGATCACATATTTAACGTCACCCGGTTGCTGGCGACATAGTTCCCACTTAAACCCTGTGGGGAACCCCGCGCCACCGCGGCCGCGTAGACCGGACTTTTTCATTTCTTCGATAACATCCTCAGGAGACAGGGAAACTAAGACCTTCTTGAGTGAATCAAAGCCGCCTTGAGAGATATATTCCTCGATCCGGGTGGGGTCGAGCAACCCGTTTAGGCCAAGGATTAGTCGATGTTGATGTTTATAGAATGGAACATCCTGCTCACACTCAATTTCTTCGTTGGTTTGGGGATCAACATACAGCAGGCGCTCAATTACCGTATTATTAACGATGGTCTCGCCCACAATCTCTGCGACGTCCGACACTTTAACATTCGTATACATAATCCCTTGGGGATGAATCACCACGAGGGGACCTTTTTCGCAGAAGCCATGACAGCCTGTCACTTTGACGTCGTAATTAAGTCTGGCGTTCGCCTTCTGATTCGTTAGCTCATCTTGGAAAGCGGTCCATACTTTCTCGCTACCATAGACACGGCACCCAGTGCCACCGCAGACCGTAATTACGGGGAGATCCGGGTCTACTTTTGCTGTAAGTGACTCGCGCCAGGTATCCAATTCTTGGGCGGTATGGATACTAACCATGCTAATCCAATCCTTCTTTTCGTATGAGACGCTTCATGAGAGCATCGGATTTCTGGACTGTCATCTGCCCAGAGTATTCATCGTTAACCACAACTATTGGTCCTAAAGCACAAGCGCCCAGACAATTAACCGTTTCTAGAGTGAAGAGATGATCGGGAGTCGTCTCACCCGCTTTGATATTGAATTTAGTTTCCATCTGGTCAAGGAGCTGCGGACTACCACGGACGTGGCAGGCTGTGCCCATGCAAATTTGAAGGCAATATTTACCTTTCGGTTTCAAGCTGAAGGCATTATAGAAAGTGGCGACAGCGTAAGCTTGTGACAGCGGCACCCCCAATCGCTGACTGGCAAGGATCAAAGCCTCCTTGGGCAGATAGCGGTAGTGCTGCTGTATTTTTTCCAATGCAGATATGATCGAGCCTTCGTCGCCGGCTTCCCTGTCGATGATCTCGTGAATTTCACTGACGGGTATTTGCATAGGTGTGTCCTTTAGAAAAGTGGTGTTTCACAGACGTAACACTGAAATTTCTACTTGCCGGTTGGCATCCTTCTCCTAAAATGACATGCGGGTACCTGCCTCAGGCACCCGCTCGTTCAGATTAGCTGCACTAAATACAGCGTCCAAGTCGTTGTATTTCGAGGTCTCGAATCATCGACGTATTCTCAGAAGAACCCTATCGCCACACCACACATGGGTCAAGTGACAATTCTCACCCTCAGCACTGGAGACTCTACTCCAGTGCAGCGTTCAAGGCGGAGCGTACGGCTGATGGGTTGGCGCGGCCTTCAGCCTCCTTCATAACCTGACCGAAGAGCCACTGGAAAACGCCTGTATTACCATCCAGGTAGTCTGCTACCTGGTGGGGGTGTGCATCGAGAACACGGCCAACGATGCTCTCAATCACCTCAGGGTCCTGGATCATGCTCAGCCCGAGAGTGCGGACGATGTCGTCAGGGGGGTTCCCCGTGGAGACCATCTTGGCCAGAACGGTTTTCGCGCTTGTGGCGTTGACCTCGCCGGTTTCGACCAGTTCAACCAGGCGGGCGAGATCTGCGGGCGGGACGGCATTGTCCTGGAACTCGATGCCAGCCTGGTTTAGCAAACCGAAGAGATCGCTCGAGAGCCAGTTGGCTATCTTTACCGGAGGCACCTTGGGGGCAGACTCTACCGCGGCCTCAAAATAATCGCCGATCGAGCGCTCGGTCGTAAGGACACCGGCTGCATAGGCTGTGAGCCCATACTCTGCAACGAACCTACGGCTTTTTTCCAGGGGGAGTTCTGGCAATTCGGATTGAATCTGCGCAACCCACGTCGGTTCGACGTGAAGCGGAGGTAAATCGGGTTCGGGGAAGTACCGGTAGTCGTGCGCCTCTTCTTTGCTGCGCTGAGAGACTGTGACTGAACTGGTCTCATCCCAGCCGAGGGTCTCCTGAGAGATCTCGCCGCCATCTTCTAGAATAGTGCTCTGGCGCTCGACCTCATAAGCGAGAGCGTGGGTCATCGCCCGGAATGAGTTTAGATTCTTGATTTCCGTGCGAATGCCCAGTTCAGTTGAACCCGCTTGGCGGACGGAGACGTTCGCCTCAAAGCGGATGACCCCCTTCTCCATGTCTCCAGTGGTCACCTCCAAATAGCGGAGAATGGATCGAAGGGCAGTCGTATAAATCTTTGCTTCTTCTATGGAACTTAGATCAGGTTCGCTGACGATCTCCAGCAGTGGAACACCAGAGCGGTTGAAATCGACAAGCGAATGTCCTTGGCGATGGAAGAGCTTCCCGGTGTCCTCTTCAAGGTGGACGCGGCGGATGCGGATACGCTTCTCCCCGGCCTCGGTCTCTATGGCGAGCCAGCCATTATGTGCTAATGGCAGCTCGAATTGTGAGATCTGGTAACCCTTGGGGAGGTCGGGATAAAAGTAGTTCTTACGTGCAAACACGCTCGTTTCGGAGATGGTGCAATGCAGCGCCAGGGCAACGCGCACGGCGAACTCGATGGCACGCTCGTTGATTACCGGAAGCGTACCGGGCATACCGGTGCATATTTCACAGACGGAAGTGTTCGGTTCAGCGGTTGTGGAATCAACAACGGCGCAGCCGCAAAACATCTTCGACTGCGTGAGCAGTTCGGCGTGCACCTCTAAGCCGATAACGGGTTCGAAGGCTGAGTTTGTCATTAGCTACAAGGATACCAGCGGTAGGCGAGTTTATAAAACGAAGACGGATATCTTCGCTCCGTCTTCGAATGACCTCAGCCGTGCCGCTGCATGAAGCGGCGCATTCGCTCCAGCGCCTCCTCAATTTTCTCGTATGAAGTCGCGTACGAACAGCGGACGAAGTTCCCATCGGCGCCGAACGCATTGCCCGGAATGACGGCGACGCGCTCTTCCTCGAGCAACCTGTCGGCGAAAGTCTCATCGTCCATCCCGCTGGCCTCAATAGAGGGGAAAGCGTAGAAAGCGCCGCGAGGTTCGAAGGTTTTGAGTCCCAATTCGTTAAAGCCGTCTACGATAAGCCGCCGCCGGCGATTGTACTCTGCAACCATCATCTCGACGTGCTCGTTGCCAATACGCAGAGCTTCGAGCGCCGCAACTTGAGATACTGTCGGAGCGGACATGATGGTGTATTGGTGGATCTTGCGCATTGCGCCGAGGATGGGAGACGGGGCGGCGGCGTAACCTATCCGCCAGCCAGTCATGGCGTAATCTTTTGAGAAGCCGCCGAGTGTGATCGTCCGATCGTGCATCCCCTCCAAAGAAGCGATGCAGACGTGTTCGTGGTCATACACGAGGCGATCGTAGATCTCATCGGAGATGACCAGCAGGTCGTGCTCCTTGGCGACCTCGGCGAGAGCCTGAAGGCGCTCGCGGCTCATCACTGCGCCGGTTGGATTGTTGGGATAACCGAAAAGAAGAGCCTTAGTTTTGGGTGTTATGAGCGCCTTGAGATCCGACGCTGAAACTTGGAAGTCATCCTCCACGCGTGTTTTCAGGACGACGGGGGTGCCGCCGGCGAAGATTACCTCCGGCTGGTAGGAAACAAAACATGGCGTGGGTACGATAACTTCATCGCCCGGATCGAGCACTGCGGCAAGCGCCAGGTAAAGCGCCTCGGATACACCAACGGTGACGAGGATCTCGTCTTCCGGATCATAGGTGACATCATAAAGTTGTTTTAAGTGTTCTGCGAGCGCCTGGCGCAGCTCGGGGATCCCCGAGTTGGAGGTGTAGTGGGTCTCGCCTTGCTCCAGGGATTTAATCCCCGCCCTCAGAATGGGGTCCGGGGTGACGAAGTCAGGCTCGCCAATACCCAGTGAAACCACATCATCCATCGTGGCGGCAATGTCGAAGAAACGGCGTATTCCTGAAGGTGGAACGCCGGCGATGCGGCGAGCGACGAAATCACGCATTCTGTTTAACTCCTTCTTGTTTAAAAGCAAGGGTCTCGTTTTGTTGACTCTGTCTACCGCACTACTTCGGGCAAATGGTTCTCAAGTTATGAATTCTTAGTAGAGCGAGACCTGCCACTCATCCTGTTGTTCGCTATAGCACAGTTCGAAAATCTGATCATTTTCAGCCTGCACTCTGAAACGACGTCCGCCGGGAATCCGCCACCGGGCTACGATCTCGACGATGTTTAATCGTTCCCCCTCCCACCAGAGAGCAATCGGGCGCTCAGCGTAGGTATGGCCCGAGAGGCATTCGACGGGATTGTGTTCCATCAGAATAGGTCCTGTGTTGTTCACATAATCGGATAATTCGGAGATGGCTGCCAGTGGCACTTAGCCCTGCGAGGGGCGATGATCTTCCCTATCCTGCAAGCGCCATATTCAGGAGTTTAACAAGCCGCTAAGCGCACGGTTCAGAAGCTTTTCTCGGTGACGATACCAATATCTTTACACCCGAGCAGTCAATTACTCTTCCACTTGCGAAGTGTCCCCGATATTCAGCATCTTGACTCTGCCGGTGATCCGGGCGCCCCTCCCGATGAGAGACTCTGAGAGCAGGGCATTTTCAACGGTTGTCTCGTTCTCAATAATCGAGTCTTGGATGACGGAGCGATGGATAACGCATCCGGATCCCACCGAGACATGGGGTCCAATTACCGCCTGGGATATCTCGGCGCTGGGATGGATGAACACCGGGGGGATGATGAGCGTTCCATCTCTTTGTTCCGCCTCTGCGGTGTTATCCCGCCCGTTGTCGAGTAGGTAACGGTTAGTTTCGAGTAACGCGTCGGGTTTCCCGCAGTCTTTCCAGACCTGAACGGTCTCAACGCGCATTTTGAGGCCATCTTCAAGCATAATGTTGATAGCATCGGCGAGGTAGAACTCCCCTCCGAGCTGGTCACCTTGTTCCATCTGTTTTTCGATCGCCGAGATGAGGTCCTCCGCCTTCTCAAAGTAGTAGAAACCGGCCAGGGCGAGGTTATTGCTCATATCATCTGGTTTCTCAACCAGGCGGCGCACCCAGCCGTCCTTACCGACTTCAGTCACGCCGAAACGACGGGGATCTTCCACTTCTTTAACCCAGGTTACCGCCCCAGCCTTCTCGCTCGGCAGGAGCGAGAGGTCGATCTCGAGTAGCGTATCCACGAAGACCATACACATTGGACCAGTAAGCCCCTCGCGGGCGAGCCAGATGGCATGAGACTGCCCGAGCATCTCCTCCTGGAGGACGTAGCGAGCCGATATCTCGGGGTAGACCTCGCTGACGTACTCCTCGATCTGCTCACCCAGATAACCAACGATGAAGACAACTTCATCGATGTCGGACAGGGTTGAGAACATATCGAGGACGTGACCGACGATGGGCTTGCCGGCTACACTGACGAGAGGTTTCGGTTTGGACCAGGTGTGGGGTCGCATGCGAGTTCCGAAGCCAGCCATAGGGATAACGATTTTCATGATGTTTTCCTTCCCTTTTAATGCTAAAGATCTGGTTTGCGCAGGTGACAGTCTGTTTGTGTCTGGTAGGCATGAACAGCCTTGAAGAGCGCCATCTCACCCAGGTGGGGCGCATTCAACTGCATCCCAATTGGCAGGTCATTTCGATCGAACCCTACCGGAAAGGCCATCCCCGGGACGCCGGCGAGATTGGCGGGCAGCGTGAAAATATCCTCCAGGTACATCGCCAGTGGGTCGTCCCCGTGTTCACCGATGCGGAATGCCGTTGTCGGCGCCACCGGGCAGGCGATCAAGTCAACGTCCTTAAACACGGTTTCGAAATCGTCCTTAATCAGCGTCCGCACCTTTTGCGCTTGACCGTAATAGGCATCGTAATACCCGGCAGAAAGAGCATAGGTCCCGAGCATGATGCGGCGTTTGACTTCAGGGCCGAAAAGTTCGCCGCGGGTTCGCAAATATTGGTCCCATAATTTTTCTGATTTGAGGCGAGGACCGAAGCGAACCGCGTCGTAACGGGCAAGGTTGGCAGATGCCTCTGCGGGAGCGATCAGGTAATACACCGGCAGGGCGAGGTCTGTATGCGGCAGGCTGACTTCTTGAATTTCAGCGCCGAGCTCCTCCAATACTTTTACGGCGGAGCGAACTGCAGTTTCTACTTCGTCCTGTATGCCTTCAATTAGGTACTCTTTCGGCACACCAATGCGGACACCCGTCAGATTGCAGTCGTCCAGGTCAATTTCCGGCACGGGGTCTGGCATGCATGTTGAGTCTAAGGGGTCATGGCCCGCCATTGCCGTGAAGAGCGGAAGAAGGTCGGCCGCGGAGCGGGTCAAGGCGCCGACGGTATCGAGCGATGATCCGTAGGCGATCAAGCCGTAGCGGGAGACGCGCCCATAGGAGGTTTTAAGCCCCGTGATTCCGCAGAAGGAAGCGGGCTGGCGCACTGATCCCCCCGTATCCGTCCCCAGGGCGGAGAAACACATTCGCGCCGCAACCGCTGCTGCAGATCCTCCAGAAGATCCGCCCGGGACTCGATCGAGATCCCAGGGGTTGTGGGTCGTGCCATAAGCCGAGTTCTCCGTCGAAGACCCCATCGCGAACTCGTCGGTATTTGTCTTGCCCAGAACCACCACTCCATTGTCGATCAACCTGGCGACGCTCGTAGCTGAATAAGGAGGGCGGAAATCTTCAAGGATGCGTGATCCACACGTGGTTGGGATTCCCTCGAGACATAATACGTCTTTGATAGCGACCGGGATGCCGTGAGTGAGGGGCAGCGGTTCTTCTGGTTTTTTTCGCCATTCTTGCAGTCGTTTGTCTGCGGCTTTGGCCTGAGAGATTGCCAGATCCGGTGTTTGAGCCAGGAATGCGTGGAGCTGCGGTTCGAGAGCTTCGATGCGCTCCAGACAGGCTTCCGTTAATTCCATAGAGCTGACATCTCCACTGCGCAGAGCGGAAGCGGCTTCCAGAAGGGAGAGATCCGTCAGATTAGGCATGGGACCGGGTTATTGGGAACACGGAAGTGAATCGCGCAAGAAGCATCTATTCAAGCACAGGCGGCACGCGGAACATCCCTGCTTCCGTGTCTGGTGCGTTGGAGAGCATCTTCTCACGCGGCGGGCAGGGGCGCGGGATGTCAGGGCGTAAAGGCGCCTGCAGGGGAAGGACCGTTGCCGTGGGTGAAATTTGGGCAGTATCGACTTCAAGCAGGCGAGCGGCAGATTCGAGAATGGAGGAGAGTTGTTGCGCGTAGCGCCGCTCCTCCTCAGGCGTAAGCTGCAGCCTGGCCAGGTTTGCGATGTGGCGAACTTCGGCAACTGTCAAAGACATAACAAATGAATTATAGCAGAGGCGCGAAAGCGAAGAGAGAGTATATCTCAACGATGACGGACTATTAAGGTGAACGATTATTCAGGTAGCAATTGATCCAGGATACGGTCGAACTGTGGGAGGGTCTGGGTATCGCAGAAGGCATCATCAAAGGCTCGGCGAGCATTAATGCGCATAACTTGAAGTCGTTCCGGCTGAGTTCGCAGATCGTTAATAAAGTGGACAACTCCTTCAACGTCCCCATGCCGCAACGATGCGCCGGCATCAAAGCGCTCGATCGCATCATCTACATTACTCCCAACCGGGCCAATATAGAGCGTGGGGAGGCTCATCGCCATGTAGGCGTGCAGCTTGCTGGGGCTGATGACGCCGAGCGCTGATTCGTTCATCGTGATGAGCGTGCAATCCGCCATCGCCAGGGCTGAGGGGGTGAGCTCTTTGGGAATATAGGGAAACAGATGGATGTTATGCAGGTTGTTTGTGTTCTTTTCCTTTTCGATCCATGCCCATTTCTCGCCGCCGCCGATGAAGAGGAAGGCGACGGGTTCGTCTACCAGTCGTTTTGCCGCATCGATGATTGTCTCGAAGCGGTGTCCAAATCCCGCGTTGCCCAGGTAGAGAATGACGAAGTCATCGTCTGATATAGATGTTGTCGCTGCATCCCAGGGGGCGGGAGCGAGTTCAGGTGGGAACTGTGAGGCCTTCTCCCAATTAGGGATGATGCATGTTGCGAGCGCATGCTCGGTTGAAACGTATTGGGAAGTGAGAATATCCAACATAGCCCCGTCTAGACAAACGAGCTGGTCCAGGCGCCGGAACAATCCGTGGTTCACGCGCCGGAAGACTCGGCTGAGGAAACCGTCCTTCTCAATCACGCCGGCTCTCTCGGCAATTTCGGGGTAGCAGTCCATATTCCAGAGGAGCACTTTTGTTGACCGATGAATAAGCTTGTGGAAGATGGCCGTCCAGGCGATGAAGGGTGGTGTTGTCAGCGAGATGATGACATCCTGCTTTGAAAGAGTGATCGAACGGATGGTAGCCAAGAAATAAAAGGCGACATAATCTACGATTCTTGCGAGCGCAGTGCTCTTGCCTAGCCGAGGTGTCCACAAGCGGTACACTCTGGGGTTCGTCGACTTTGATCCAGAAGCCGTGGCTGATTCTGAAACATAACCGCCGCTGCTGGTAATGACGGTGACATCATCTCCTTGTTCGGCGCGGTGCTCAGCCAGGGACGCGGCCATATGCCCTGTGGGCGCCAAATCCGGTATATAGAATTGGTTTAGGATGGTTAGTCGCATGCTTTGGTTTCTTAGGTTCGCACTGCTATTTTCTAGCGGTCACGCATGAGCAGGATCATCTCTTCGATGATTTCTTCGATGGTATACGTTAAATCCCATCCCGGGTAGTGAGACCTGAGTTTAGAGAGATCGGAGTAATAGCAAATATGATCTCCGATGCGATTCTGGTCCGTATACGTCAGTTCCGGGCGTTTTCCCGAGAGCCGCTCGATGATATCCACACACTCGATCAGGCTGGCCGCGTTTTCCTTGCCCCCGCCCAGGTTGTATACCTCTCCAGGTTTTGGGTCTTGGGCGAAGTGCCAGAACGCATTTATCACGTCATGGCTGTGAATCTGATCACGAACCTGTTTTCCTTTGTAACCGAAGATGGTATAGGGACCCTCGCGCAGAGCGACCAGCACAAGGTAATTAAGGAAGCCGTGAAGCTCAACCCCGGAGTGGTGCGGTCCGGTCAGGCAGCCCCCTCTGAATATCCCGACTTTCAAACCAAAGTAGCGACCGTACTCCTGTGCAAGGATATCGCCTGCGAGTTTTGAAGCGCCGAACAGCGAGTGCAGGCTCTGATCAACAGGAAAGTCCTCCGGTATCCCATTTACATATTTGGGGTCGTCATAGTCCCAGCGTGTTTCAAGCTCCTTGAGCTTGATTTTGTTAGGCCGATCTCCATAGACCTTGTTGGTGCTCATGTGGATAAACACAGCATCAGGGCAGTGTATTCGACAAGCTTCAAGCAGGTTCAGGGTTCCAACAGCGTTAACATCGAAGTCGTCAAAGGGACGTTTTGCTGCCAGGTCGTGACTCGGCTGTGCCGCGGCGTGCAGGATGAGATCGAAATGAGTCTCTGAGAAGAGAGCATCTACGGTTTCTCGATCACGGATATCTAATTCGTGATGGGTGAAATGAGCGCAAGAATCCTCGAGCCGCTTGCGATTCCAGCTTGTGTCCCCTTTATCGCCAAAGAAGTCTGCGCGCATGTTGTTGTCAGCGCCGTAAACACGGAAACCAAGCTGATCAAAGAACATGACGGCTTCCGATCCGATTAATCCACTACTGCCCGTAACTAAGACATGCATACGTAGGTCAACACCTTTCTTGATGACGACGGAAAAATTAGTTGGACAGAAATAATCAACGTGTTTGACTAAAGATTTGACAGAGACATTCTAAGTGTTTTAACGTTCTTTTGAAAGAGAACCTCGAGGACCTGAGCTATCGGTTACATGAGGGCAAGCGCTGCTGTTGCTTTATTGGGGTTGTGATGGTTTGTCATACTGATCCCCTGGGCGGAGTTTATCCTGTTAATCCGGTTGACTTACCAACAGTGGTGTTAAATGAAGAAAACCGCATAATGGATTCAGTAACCATTATGTCCATCAAGGGGTGCCAGAGTTAATTGTCAACCGAAATACCGCCAAGATGTCAGGGATCACGTGCTAAAGCGCAATAAACTAAACCTGCTTCATAAATGAGGGGAGTGAAAGGAAATGGACGATGACTGATTTTGAAGAGGGCAACGCTATAACCACAGAGACAGGGAGCGGCGCACTTCCAACCGAATATGGGACATATTCCTGGTTTGAAGCTTGGCGGATGGCGCTCACACGCCCAAACGAGGAGACATTCCGCAGCTTGGCGGATGACCCGAACGGATCGCTCGGTCGGGCGTTGCTTTGGATCGCCATTACAAGCGCTATTTCCTTCCTGATCACTTCAACTGTGCAGTTACTGTTTTCAAGTCTCTTAGGCGGACCAGGTGTATTTGAAGCGCTCGAACAGGAAGCGGGATTGTTGCTCCCAGGGGGCTTGATGATTGCTGGTGTCTTTGTCTGCGGGCTGCCCATGGTCGCTCTTATCAGCGCCATTGGCATACTCATTTACTCTGGAATAGTGCAGTTCACAGCAAGCGCCTTCGGGGGAGAAGGAACCTTGGCTGAAATGGCGTATGCGCTGGCTGCTTTCACTGCACCGATCACGCTCCTTAGCGCCGCAATCGGGTGGATTCCCTTTGTAAATTGCCTAACAATTCCACTTGCGATTTACAGCCTGGTGCTCACCCTTCTGGCCGTGAAATCTGTCAACCGCATATCCTGGGGAAAAACGATCGGCATTTTCGCCGTCCTGTTCCTGGTCGGCGCGTTGTTAGCTGTCGTTTTAGGTTTGTTGATCTGGATTCCATTAAAGGATACCTTACTGGCCCCCGGGGGTTTGTACGGGGTTCCCTATTGATCGGCGCGGAGATCTACTCAGGTTGTGTACAAGGGGTTTAATTCGTATCAATAGATGGAGGGGCGCTCTCCGTATATGCGAGATCGGAAGGATCGTTGGAGCAGAGCAAGTGTCCTTGTGAGCTCAACCGGTTCACCAACTCTGGATGGCGCCCGAGGCGAGGGAACCGCATCCTGGGGGGTTCTCTAGGCGCGCACACGCCAGCGATTTCCTTTTCTATTCCGAAAACGTCATCAAGAAAGAGCCGGTTCGGTTCATCTGAGGTTGGCCATAGTAATCGGCGGCAGGGACAGTCTCCTTTCCTTCGACCCCCGTAACTGATGGGGGTACAGGAGACAGGGGAAGGCGCACACCTTCTTTTTGAAAACAATTGATATCCTACGCTTATCAAGCGATATACTTATACTGTTGATATGACAAATCCACGCTATCGGCGCAAAGTGTTGACCAGTAAAATTGCCGATGATATGCATGACCTGCTGCACAAGAAAGTGGAAGATCTTGAGGTAACGATTGAAGCATTGGAAATCATGCTTGATCAAGTTTACCTTTTTGTGTCGGCAGACCCGACCGATGCCCCACAATGCCTTGCGAATCAGTTAAAGCGTTTCACGATGCGAATACTTCGACAGAAATACCCTGAATTGAGATACCGCCTACCCAGCCTTTGGAGCCGAAGTTATTTCATCGGTTTGGTAGGGCATGTTTCCGAAAAAACAATCAAGTACTACATTGAAAAACAGAAGAGGTCATAAGCGTTGATTCGCACCTATAAGTATCGTCTCTATCCAAATTGCGCGCAGTCCATCAAGCTTGACTTTTTGCTCTGGCAAGGACGTAAGATGTACAATGCCGCGCTCGAACAACGCATCAACACCTATAAAGAAACAGGCAAGGGCATCTCGTACCCTGCACAGTGGGCGCATTTCCGTGACGAGCGTCACGCCAATCCTGACACCTTGGGCCAGTTGAATGCGGCCTGTGTGCAGCAGATGCTGCGCCGTCTTGATAAGACATTTAAGGCGTTCTTTCGTCGAGTCAGGGCTGGCGAGAAGCCGGGTTACCCGCGCTTCAAGGGACGAAGCCGTTTTCACAGCTTGGAGTTCCGCCACGGTGATGGATGCAAACTGCGTTTTGACGACAAAAACCGCGCGCTTCTCTATGTTCAAAAC
>JAUWFP010000024.1 GCA_030606845.1 Anaerolineales bacterium
AAGAATCTGTAGAAATTACAGAAGATGAAGGCGTTGAGTCTTTTGACCTGTAATATTTACTATATATAAATACAAAAATCATTTGTACTGATACTAAAAGGATTGCAAAATAATGTGCATGAGATTGAGCTTGATCCCGAGGAAGAGTTTTCCTGGTTTAATCTGGGGTCAAATCTATTGTACTTTGAGCGATACATAGAGGCCGCCGATGCATATGACAAAGCGCTGAATCTGGGGTTGCCCTGGCGCTTCACCCGCTACCAATTCGGTCCCTACATCGCCTATTTCCATTCAGGTCGGACAGAGGATGTAATTGCACTGGCAGAGGCGACACTCCAGCGCACGGCGAAAGCGGAGGAAGCGCGTCTGTGGAGGGGTTGGGCTTACTACAGGCTGGGCGATGTGGGCACAGCGATCGAGGATTTTCGGACGGCTTTAATCATCAATCCGAACTACCTCGACGCACATTATGCGTTAGAATACTTGGGGGTTGGACCTTAAGGGTCCAATGTTTAAATTACGGATTTTGCGATCGTCCGAGCGGTAAGATTGCCCCCACCGTTCCGGCGTGGATGAATAATTCTAAGGAGAGAGTAAAGATGCTAATAAGTAAAGAGTTAACCGCGGCGATGAACGCCCAGGTTGGAAGCGAACTTGCGGCTTCTAACCAGTACATCATCATTGCTTCTTATTTTGACAGTGAGCAGCTCCCGGAGTTGGCTGATTTCTTCTTCCGCCAATCTGACGAGGAGCGCATGCACGCGCTGAAATTCGTGCATTATATTCTGGAGGCTGGCGGGGAAGTATCGATCCCGGCGATCGAGGCGACGCCGCAAACACTTGACTCGGCGGAAAACGCGGTGAAGGCTGCACTGGATTGGGAGCTGGAGGTCACAAGCCAGATCAATAATATTATGGACCTGGCAATCAAGCAGAATGACCACCTTGCCCAGAGCTTCATGCGCTGGTTCATCGACGAACAATTGGAAGAGGTCTCCACGATGGACAACTTACTGGGGGTTGTTCGTAGAGCGGGCGAGCAGCTGCTCCTGGTTGAGAATTACATCGTTCGCCGTGGTGACCCACACTCACAGGAAGCAGGCGCCGAGTAAGTCTGTACATTTGTGACCAACGCCGCAGCTGTAAGTTTAGCTTAGGCGTTTTTTTGTTCTCCTCGAAATTGTGTGGGTGACCAAGTAGATTTACGCTGCATTGCTCCACTTCCTACAATAAAAAGAGCGTAGGGGCCGACCCATGTGTCGGTCTGCTGTCCTCGAGAATCCAACCACCCGCAGGTTTAAAACCTGCGGGAGGGTTACGCGGTGACCTCGATTGGGGGGAGATTATTCCCGGTGTTCCCTGGACCAGCCTTTCGAGTGCCGCAGATGCTTGGGCGCATCGAAATCGGTGGATGAAAGGAAATCTTCGAGATTCTTGATCTCGAGGAAAGGGCCGTAGTTTGTATACTCTGGTCCCGAGGGTATCGTCAGCGATCCATCCGGGAAGACCATGACATAGAGCCGGTCCAGTGATTCATGGTCCAGCCAATTGATCTTGAAAGCATGCGGGGAGCGTTCGATACTGGCTTTTAGCGCCTGGAAATCATCATTGCTCACAACTAAGTCGTCCCAGGATTGTGGCTGCATGGCGCGTGGATAAGCCTGGAAGACGTTATAGAAAAGGTGGTTGGGCATGTGCGCTGCACGTTCGTCCAACAGCGCTATGATGCCGGGTATGTCGTGGATGTTGTGGAGCGTGACGGGGGTGGCGACCTTCACATCGATTGTTGGGAAATCTACCAGGAAATTCAGGCAGTTCATAATGGCTGCGAAATGCCCTTCCTTTTTGGTCCGGCTGGACACATCCTCCGATGCGCCGTCAAGCGGGAGTGAGATCAGATCGATCCAGCCGCCATAGCCGCGCACGAAGCTGCGCGTCAATTCGTCGCCGGTCGTTGAGAGTGCCACCTCAAGCCTCTCCTGGTTCGCCAGGCGGATGAGCATGCCGATATCTGGGCGGAGGATCGGGTCACCGCCGGTGAAAACGATCCGCTGCGCGCCGCTCTGGGCGATCTTGCGCACGATTGCAGCGGCTGTTTTGGAATCGGCTTCCGTTTCATCGAAATCCTGCGGTCCCCAGCAGTATGGGCACTCCTGGTTGCAGCGGGAAGTCACGTGGTAATCGATCGTGGCGAACGCGGACACAAAGTACTCCAAGGATAATCACTTCTTTGGAATCTAGTATACAAGGAGATTGGTCGTGTTTGTGTCAATTGGCGCGATCTTGACGGAAATTGTTGAGAAAAAAGGTGATTTTTCACCGTATGAGGTTGGTGATTGCCTCATCGCGTTCGATGTCTATCCGGATGCGAATGGTTGGAGTGGTTCTTGTAAATAAAGTCCATTTGGTTGAGAATATCCATTAATTTTCTTCAGACTGTCGCCAAGCTCCTGGCTGTTGGGCTTTTAAGTGCTATGATTGGGGATGAATCGCAAACGACCATTGTAAAGTGAGGATGGGTTAATATGGGTGAAAAAGGGAAAAAAGACAAGAGCAAGAAAGAGACAAAAAAGAAGCCAAAGCTTACGATTAAGGAAAAACGGAAACTGAAAAAAGAAAAAAAGCAATACTAGGCACATCACAGGATCAAATATGGGCACCCGCAGAAAGGCGCGGGTGCCTAACTTTATATGACTGTTGGTCCCCCAATGTATAGCAGTCCCGCTTGATGAGCATTCAATAGGGAGGTGCCCCATGCTCAAGCCAGCAGCAGACCATATCCGTTGGAGCAATCGCGTAATTGTTGTCTCATCAATCTTCGCCGGGTTTGGCGTCGCTCATCTGATAGATGATTTCCTGTTCGGCGTTCCTGCAGAATTTAATTTGTCCAACCCGCCTACACAATTTCTTGCATTGGCGTTCTTCGTTGCGCTTACAGGATTGGTTGCGCTAGCAGCCCGAGGAACGCGAGCCAGTTACCAGGGGTTGATCACCATCGGTCTCTTGCTAGCGCTGGCTGATACCTTGAAACATCTTCCCGAGATTATTGGATCGGTGACTTTCCGCTCCGGAGCGGCTTCAATTATCTTCTCAGTAGGGTTGATCGTTTCGGGGCTGGTGATGGCCGCGGTTGCATGGCTTGCCTTGCGGCACCAGGGCACGATACCTCCCCATCCAAGGGGCCAGTAGTTGATTGTTCTGTATTTGCGGCACCGGTCATCTTTACTCATCAAGATAGGTGGCCGACAATCAAGGAATCGTTTAATCCGGCGCGGAATTTCTCAACGCCTGGAATTTATGCTTGAAATCGTTCGGCTGCCATAAGCATATCTATGGAGGTTTGCGTGCATCAACGGGCATCAACATTGATTGAAAAATTGAATCTGAAGCCTCATCCGGAGGGCGGTCACTTCGCGGAAGTCTATCGCTCGTCCAGCACGGTGCAGCCTGCCGATGGCAGAAGCGAGAGGTCCGCGGTCACCACGATCTATTTCCTCTTGCTGGCAGGGGAGATGGGTCGGTGGCACCAGGTGCGCTCGGACGAGCTTTGGCATCACTACGAAGGAGCGCCGCTTGAGCTGCAACTTATCGATCCTCAATCGTGGGAGAGGAAATGTCTGCTGCTGGGCCCTGAGGGAAGCGGAGGGGATGCCGTTCAGGTGATCCCCGGGGGATGTTGGCAGGCAGCTCGCACGACAGGGGAATACACGCTAGTCGGATGTACTGTGGCGCCGGGGTTCGAGTACGGGGATTTCAAGCTTTTTTTGGAAGACTCAGATGAGGCAGAGGAGATTCGTAAGCGGTTTCCTGAACTTGCAGATTTCCTTTAATCGGGTTTCAAGCTGCGCTGCATTAGCGTGCTGATGTGGACGGAGCGGGCGTGGCTGAAGCGCATAATTAAAGCTGTACATGGATCGGTCGTCGTGAATGCATGGCCGCGGTTGACGGTTTTTTTTTAAACCAAACGCCCGGCTACCCCGGCCGCGACGGGTAGAGTGGCGAATTTATGAATCACAGGAGTTGACAACGAACAAAACGCGTATATAGTAGTATTACTACAATATCTCAAGAGCGAAAGTAGTATTACGACCCCACTGGATGAAGACCTTGGAATCTGATCCAAGAAGTGAAGTAATTTCAATTATCAGGGGGTTTTACTCCTCGCTATCTGTTTCCGAAAAAAAAGTAGCGGATTATATACTTGCCAACTTGCAAGAAGCCATTCGCATGACGCTGGCTGATGTGGGCCATGAAAGCGGCGTGAGCGACGCTACGGTGCTGCGCTTTTGCCGATCAATCGGATACAAGCGGTGGCTCGAATTTAAAGTTGATCTCATCAGAACATTACCTGGTTCCCCTGAACAAATTCTGGATGATGTAGATAGCGACGACCCACCAGGGATGATCGCTAAGAAAGTATTTAACTGCAGCATTCAAGCCCTTACAGATACATTGACAGTTTTGGATGAAGAGGACTTTGTGCAAGCGCTTGAATTGATAGCTGAAGCGGATAGAATTCTGATCATCGGTGTCGGGACATCTGGGCCGATGGCGAATGAAATGCACAATCGCTTATTGCGTTTGGGGTTGAATTGCCACGTTCAGACGGACTCCTACATTCAGGTCATGGAAAGTGCTTTACTAACCTCGAAGGATCTCATCATCGTGATCTCTCAGACGGGAGATTCTGGGGACCCACTGCGGACAACTGCGCTGGCGAAATCCAAAGGGAGCGCAGTCATCGTAATTACCGGCAATACGGGCTCCAAGTTAACCGAACATGCAAATGTCGTTTTATTGTCCGTCTCGCATGAGACTCGCATAGAAACCATCGCTTCCAGAATCGCCCAATATGCAATTATTCACGCGCTCTATGTTGGGTTAGCGATGCGAGATATTGGCAGTACGGTCGAAAAAGAACGATTGATTTGGGACGCGATGATGAACAATTCTGCGTTCCAAAGCCAATAACAATAAGAAAAAGTGGAGTAGCTATGTCAGCAGGCGAAGTAGTGACGATAAAGGATCTCCAATTTCGGTATAGGGGTGAAAAGAAATGGGCTCTCGATGGAATCTCGCTGAATATCCCTAAGGGAGAATTCCTGGTGGTCATGGGCGCCAGCGAAGCCGGTAAAAGCACTCTGGCGACATGTCTAAACGGGCTCATTCCTCACTATATGCGCGGGCGCCTGAATGGTGAAGTGGTCGTGTTGGGCCAGAATACGAAGGAGTGCACCGTACCCCAATTGGCTGAGGAGGTAGGAATCGTTTTTCAGGATTTTGAAGCCCAATTGTTCTCCACAAATGTGGAATTAGAAATCGCTTTTGGCCCTGAAAACTTTGGCGTATCGCGCGAAGAAATGAAGCGGCGAATTGATGAAAACTTGAAGTATGTCGGTCTAGAAGAATTCCGAAATCGCCCTCCATTTACATTGTCTGGCGGACAAAAACAAAAGCTGGCGATCGCCTCTGTTCTCGCAATGCAGCCCAAGATTCTAGTCATGGATGAGCCAACCACTGATCTTGATCCAATAAGCAAACAAGGGATTTTTGAAATTATAAATAAACTGCGTCAGAGCGATGAAATAACATTGATCGTCGTAGAACATGAAACGGAAGAAACCCTTAATGCAGATCGCATTGTTCTGATCCAGAACGGAAAGATCGTCAAATCCGGACCCGTTCGAGAGATACTCCAAGACGTTGAATCTTTAGAGGAATTTGGTGTGATGCCGCTTGGAATTCCCAAGTTCTTCAATAACGTAAAACCTTCGTCTCAACTGCCCCTCACCCCCGAAGAAGGTGTTGATGCGTTCAAACAAGCAAACCTGCAAATTTCTGATAAAAAGTACAAGGAGTTGGTGTTGGAGGAGGAGGCGGCCTCCCGCAAATTCTCCACTCCTGTCATCCAATGCACCGACCTGGAGCATACCTATCCAAACGGTGTAAACGCACTTCAAGGGATAGACCTGGAAATTAATCTTGGCGAAATGGTTGCCATAATCGGGCAGAACGGGAGCGGCAAGACAACCTTAGCAAAACATTTTAATGGGTTGCTCATGCCAACCGATGGGGATATTAGGGTTAATGATATTCCAACATCAGACCAAGGAATATTTAAACTGGGACAACGTGTTGGATATGTTTTCCAAAACCCGGACCATCAGATCTTCTCGGAATTCGTATTCGATGAAGTTGCCTTTAGCCCAAGACTCAGGAATGTTCACGAAGATGAAGTTAAAGAACGAGTTAGTGAAGCGCTCGAGGCGGTTGGCTTGGTAGGATATGAGCAAGAAGACCCCTTCAGTTTGACAAAAAGCGGCCGTCAGCGGGTCGCTGTCGCTGCCGTACTCGCTATTCAACCAGATGTGCTGATCCTGGATGAACCAACAACAGGGTTGGACTATAAAGAACAGCGAAGCATGATGGACATGGTGAAGCGTCTCAATGAGCGCGGCAGCACGACCATCTTTATCACGCATCATATGTGGGTAGTCGCTGAATATGCCCAAAAAGTCTTTGTGATCAAAGATGGCAGAATCTTGTTAAAAGGAAGCAAGCGGGAAGTGTTTTCCAATGAAAAGATACTGGAGGAATCCTTCCTGCGACCCCCTCATTTTGTCCAGTTGGCTAACCGATTGGGGAAGACTTTCCTGACACCGGAGGAAATGATCGCATGTCTCGAGACAGGTGGTAACGCATGACCGTAGAACTTTACTTAGATTACGATACAGTTATTCATAGATTAGACGCACGAATAAAACTATTGATTTTCGTCTTTTCATTTATCGGCTTAGTGCTCTTTGAGCATCCATTATGGATTCTCCCGGTCGCGGTTTTAATATTGCTACAAACAACTCTGGCTCGAGCCTGGGTCAACGTTTGGAGGATCCGCGCCCTGCTAATCATACTCACAATATCCAGTGTGATAATGTGGAACATATTTGCAAGTGGAGAAACCCATCTTTTTTGGTTCTTTGACCTTGAGTCATTGCTTTACAGCCTAGCGCGAACCATGTTGATCCTGCTGATGATCTTGTGTGGTGTGAATTTGATTAGCACCACCCGGAATGAGGAACTGGTCTTAGGAATGATCGGGCTTGGCCTACCCTACAGAGTGGGTTTTGCAATTTCCACAGCGCTCCGGTTGGTCCCCACAATAGCAGCTAGCATTTATACGATATCCCAGGCTCAACGAAGTCGAGGTTTAGACCTTGAGGGCGGGAGCATCCTTGAACGGATAAAGAAGTATATCCCCTTATTGATTCCGGTTTTCATCTCTACGATCCGAAACACAAATGTCTTTGGGATGGCCTTAGAATCTAAAGGTTTTGGGGCGAGGGAAGACCGCACTTTTTATCTAAAATTGGAGATGCGGCCTCCGGATTATTTTGTTTTGGTATTTGGTGTGATCTTATCCGTCTTGGCGATCATCCTCGATCTCAGGGGATTTGGGGCCATTCCAGGACTCACCCGTTTTTAGGCAAACCCGCTCGCTCTGATTATCTGAAGAGGTGGTTCATTGATAACGGAACAAGAACTCGATAAACTTCTCCCCTTTGTCTTGAAAAGAGATAATGTGGCTCGCTATGAAGATGGAAAGGTGTTGATTGGCGACCGACGAAAATACCCTTTTGAAAAGGCATTTTATGAATGCAAGGATGTGGAAGAGGTAGCCAGAGCAATCGAGATAATGGTTACGCAAGGTGGGGGGCCGTGGGTTGCCGCATCATTTGCAATGGCTATGGCAGCCAGAGAAGTGGATGGTAAATCCGATGATACCGCCTTGTCTCATCTTGAAAAGGCTAAAGAAAGGCTTATTAATACACGACCTACGAACACAGCCCTCGCGCTACGTCTGGAGAATCTGATCCTTGTAGCGAAAAAGGCCATTATCGATGGCGAATCCGCCGAACAGGTCATATTAGATAATATCAAAACCATAAGAGATGAGAGTTATCAGCATTACATGCAGCGCGCACGCTATGGTGCGGACCTGATCGCTGAGGGAGATGGAATCCTAACGATGTGTTTTGCAGAGACATCCTTCATCCTTGCCCTTGCTTTAGCAAAACAAGACGGCAAAAGTATGAATGTGTTCACTCCGGAAACGCGCCCATATCTTCAAGGAGCCAGATTAACCGCTCCGAGCATCCACGAATTAGGAATTCCAGTAAAAGTAATTGGCGACAACATGCCGGCTCATATCATGTCGCTGGGTAAAATTCAAAAGTACTTTACTGCCGCTGACTTAATCACACTGGATGGTCATGTTGTCAATAAGATAGGGACATTCCAAAATGCCATAGCGGCAAATCACCATGGGATTCCATACTTCGCCTTTATGTGGGGCGCTGATCCAAACAAGCCCGATAGAGCTTCGATTAACATCGAAGAAAGAGATCCGGCGGAGATGAAATCTTGCCGAGGCACGCCCACAACGGTCTCAGTGATTGAAGCTTACTATCCGGCCTTCGACATTACCCCACCATATCTAGTTTCGGGGATTATCACCCGCCATGGGATTCTGAGTCCCTTCGACTTGGAAAGGCATTTTGTATGAACAAAAGATGTCAGATATGCCAGTAGGAATCATCGCCGGTACAGCAATATACAGTATTCCTTCGATGACGATGGAAGAGATAAGTGTGGATACGCCCTATGGTGAGGCACTGATCTTTCGTGGTGAGGGAGAAAACAGTGATTTGATCTTCCTGCCTCGACATGGTCCAAAACACTCGACTCCGCCGCACAAGATTAACTACCGCGCGAACATTCATGCGTTATCAAGTTTAGGTGTAACGCATGTCCTCGCTGCATATGCAGTGGGATCGATCAATACGAATATGCCCCCCATGAGTTTGGTGGCGATTGATGATTTTATTGACTTTACCTCAGGCCGTGAAGCAACCTTTTTCGATGGTGGTGTTAATAAAGTTAAACACACTGACGTCAGTGAGCCATTCTGCCTTAGTTTACGGAGCGCATTACTTGAGCTGTCGGTGGAACATGATCTCGAAATCATTCCAGGTGGGATCTATGTGTGCACGAATGGACCAAGGCTTGAGAGCCCTGCTGAAGTACGTATGCTTAGCAAGCTGGGCGGGGATGTTATTGGAATGACCGCTATTCCGGAGATAACTTTAGCCAAGGAGTTGGATATTTGTTTTGCAGCGGTTGCATTTTCAGTCAATTGGGCTGCGGGAATCGAAAAGAAGATCAACTTCGTGGAAGAAGGCCTTGGTGATCTCGGCAAGAATTTATTGGCTTTGTTTATTCGGGCTCTACGCGAAACCTCAGGTTAGGAGGTGTCCCCGCTAAAGATATTATTAATCGTAACGCTTGCTCGTTTCAATCCAGGAATATTTTTTAATAAACGGAGGATATGATGAAAGAAGTTTTCAAGATGTGGAGCAACACCCGAATGATCATCCTTACGGCGCTCACAGCGGCAATCTATGCTGCCTTCCTGATCGTCTTTAAGGGTGGTATTGTGCTTGTTCCTGGCATTACAGAGATACGCCCGGCCAATGTTTTCCCGCCAGTGTTCGGCATCCTGTTTGGACCTGCTGGGGCATGGGGAGCAGCCATTGGTAACCTGATCGGCGATATCTTCGGTGGGACGATGGGGATCGGCTCGATTTTCGGCTTCTTTGGTAACTTTTTCCTGGGATTTGTGCCCTACAAAATGTGGGGAGCAGTCTGGGGTCTTGTTTCCAGGGATGACATGTCTCAAACGACCAACACTTTGAAAAAACTTGTGGCCTTCGAGATCATTGCCCTGGTAGCTTCGGCTACCTGCGCCATTGTGATCTCATGGTATTTAGACCTGGCAGGAATCGTGCCTTACGCCTTTCTCGCGATTACGATTACTGTAAATAACTTTGCCGCCGCGGTCATCTTGGGCCCGATTTTGCTCTCACTCTTTTACCCCCGCATCAAACGATGGAATCTGCTCTGGACGGATATCATGAACGAAGAAGATGTCTCCAAAGGCTTCGCAGTGCAATTGGGTTCAACTGTGATGACCATTGGCGCCCTGGGTGGTTTAATCGTTGGGATCCTCGTCGCTGTTGGCATGGCCGGGCAGGAGGTTTATGGTTTTTCAGGTGAATCTGGCCAGATTGCAGTTTGGGCTGCAGTGTTGCCATTCCTTGTCCTAATCATTGTTGCCAGCTTCATGCTTTCGGGGCAGGAGCAATTTGTCGAAGACGATCTAGATTAATCGATCCAATTCGGCTTTCTGTTCGAGTTACTTCGGGGCGGGTGCTTTCCCGCCCCGAAGTTCATATCCCACTCAGCGGGTCATTGATGCAGGAGCATAAATTCATACAAGGCATTCAATACCAAGTTATTGTTCATGTCTCAGAAAGGGATGAAGCTACTCACGTATGTCGCTCTGAGCTCCCGTAGGGAGCAAAGAATCCGGGTTATGCCTAAACGATCACTGTGGTTTTGGGTGAGAATCTTCGTCGCTACGCTCCTCAGGCTTGTCCTGCAAAGTCCCCGAACGAAGGGAGGGGGGAGCAACGCTGAAGGGATGACAATGCCGTGAGGGCCCTGAGTAGTCGTGAAGGAATATTCTATGGAGCAAATTAAAACGATGGATGTCGTAATCGATGGGGGGATGATTTTAACCATGAACGACGACCGCCAGGTGATCGAAAAAGGGGGTATCACAATTTCAGGCGATTCGATTGTTCACGTTCTGCCATCTGACCAGCTCCCAAATAATCTCGAGGTTAAAAAAGTGATCAATGCCGAGGGGATGGTGGTGATTCCTGGCCTGATCAACGCTCATAGTCATTTGGCGATGACTTTGTTTCGGGGCCTTGTGGAAGACCTGGATCTAATAAACTGGCTGGAAAAAGTATGGAAGTATGAATTACCTTCTCTCAACGAGGCGAGTGTGCGCGCGGGCTCTAAATTAGCGTTGGCGGAGATGATCGCTGGCGGCGTGACATGTGCTCATGATATGTATTGGCACTACGAAGCCACGATGGCGCTCTCGGAAGAGATCGGATTTCGGCTGATTTCTGGTCCACCGATCACAGGTATTGGCGAACCGGATTTTGAGAGCATGGTTGCTCAAGCCCGAAGCGTTCTAGATATTTCGAAGAAATACCATTTTGTCCATCCCGTCATCCAGGCTCACAGCACATATACAACAACGTCAGAAATGATGAACGCCGTATTGGAGTTAAAGGATGAATATGGCGTTCCCTTTACGACGCATGCCTCTGAAACTCAATCGGAAATTGAAACTGTAAACGATATGTATGGCAAAACCCCTATTGAATTGATTCAGTCCTATAACTTACTGGATGACAAAACGATCCTAGCCCATTGTGTGCATATAAATGACGAAGAGATCGAAATGCTCGCCGAGAGCGGAACCCATGTTGCTCATTGCCCTGAAAGCAATTTAAAATTGGGATCTGGGATTGCGCGTATTGCGGAAATGTTCGCGGCTGGCATTAATATCTGCCTCGGCACCGATGGTGCGGCCTCTAATAATGATCTTGATTTGCTCGGGGAGATGAGAACCGCAGCATTGCTGCAAAAGGGTTTCTACAACGATCCGAAGGTCCTTAAAACTATTGAGGTTCTGGAAATGGCGACCATCAATGGGGCCAAGGCATATGGTATTGATCATCTCACGGGCTCTATAGAACCCGGTAAAAAAGCGGATATCGTTTTACTGGACTTCCAGAAACCACACCTGACGCCTTGCAAAGATGCTTATGCCAATCTTATTTATTCTGCAACCAAAGCGGATGTAGATACGGTGTTGATTGATGGCCGGATCCAAATGGAGGGCGGAGAATTGATTGCATTTGAAGAAGATGCGCTTATGGCGGAGGTTCGATCGATCAGCGAAAAGTTTGTCTAGGAGAGAAAATGCACGATTTGTTACGGCAGTGACTCAGAAAAATCATAGGTCATTATTATGAAAATATCCCCGCGAGATCTAGGCATAGGCACCCTGGTAACTCATTATACTGAGGGTGATAACCCCCTTAATGCGCATGTTTCTCCAATATTTCAAACATCTACTTTTTCCTTTCCGGATGTCCAGACTGGTGCGGATATTTTCGCGGGGACGAATAAGGGATTTAGTTATTCACGTGTGGATAATCCTAATGCCAGGCAGCTGGCAGCGAAGATAGCGGTGCTGGAGGGGATCGATTTAATCAGGGAAAATCCTGATATGCACATTCCTGATTTGGTTGCAGGAAAGATGTTCGCTTCTGGGATGGCTGCCATTACCACAACCGTAATGGCTCTTGTAGAAGCAGGGGGCACGGTCATTTCTCAGAAGATGCTTTATGGTAATGCCTATAACTTAATGAAAAGAATTTTACCGCTGTATGGCATAAATGTTATCTGGGTAGATGGCAGCGATCTAGAAAGCTGGGAAGCGGCTTTTGATAAAAACCCGCAAGCAAGTTTGGCTTATGTTGAAACACCGGCGAATCCAACGATGGAAATCGTTGATATCGCCGGTGTCTCGGAAATTGCACATGCAAAAAACGCATGGGTGGTTGTGGACAATACGTTTGCGACACCTTATTGCCAGCGCCCGTTAACCCTGGAGGCGGATGTCGTCGCTCATTCGACAACAAAATACATCTCAGGACATGGACTCATTATCGGCGGAGCCATTGTGACAAGACACCCCGATTTCTTGGACCCCAAAAAAACACGGTTTTTCATGGCGACGAAGGTGTTTGGCGGTTGTCCCAGCCCGTTTGACGCATGGTTGACCAATATCGGATTAAAAACATTCGAGTTGCGCATGCAGCGGCATGTTGAGAACGCCTCGATTGTTGCCAATTGGCTGTTGGATAATCCAAAAGTGTCGCGCGTCTGTTACCCAGGATTGGCGGACTTCCCGGGCCATGATCTGGCCAAGAAACAGATGTTCAATGGATATGGGGGCATGCTTTCGTTTGAACTGAGGGGTGGCTTTGACGCTGGTGTACAACTAATGCAGCATTTGGAAATCATCGCGCTTGCTGTGAGTTTGGGAAACGTGGATTCATTGATCCAGCATCCGGCAAGCATGACCCATGCTGCAGTATCCTCAGAAGACCGATTGAAAGCCGGAATCACAGATGCAATGATTCGTTTCTCGGTGGGCATAGAAACGATTGAAGATGTGATCTCTGATTTGGACCAGGGGCTGAACCATGTCGTGGAATAAACATCCCGGATACTAGGCCGGCTCTACGCGAGTAAAGAAGTGGAATGCTATAAGAAACTGTGTCTTAAGGAGCGTTGATGTGAAGCACCAAGCCATACGTGAACAACTTTTAGAAACCGTCGTAAAGGCCAATGAAGTCGGCCTGATCCGGTTATCGGCAGGAAACATCAGCGTTAGAACAAGCAAAAACCTGGCCGCCATCACACCCACTGGAGTCAAGTATCGCCAAATGAAGGTAGATGATATCTCCATAGTTGATTTGGACGGCCATTTAATCGATGGATTAGCTCCGTCCTCAGAAACCCCTATGCATACAGCCATCTATCGGGATCTACCTGAGGTAGGCGGGATTTGTCATACTCACTCATCCTATGCGATCACGTTTTCGATGTTGGAGGAAGAAATACCACCGGCAAATCTTGAATTATTCGCTTGTGGCGCCCCAATCCCTGTAGCACCTTGGGCTTGCACAGGCACACAAAAAATCGGTGAAGTCACGGTTGAAATCTTCAAAAGTCGCCCCGATTTAAAAGTCGTTTTACTAGACAAGCACGGGTTGGTAGCCATTGGAAGAGATTTGGATCATGCTTATGAAATGGCTCTGAATGCCGAAGTGGGTTTGCGGACTTATCACCAGGCATTAGTGGTTGGCAAACCGCAATCTTTAACAGACGACCAACTTGAAGAGATAAAAGCCGCATATAGCAAATGAAATATCGCTGGCCGAAGAAAAAAGGTCCAAATCGATGGGAGCCAGCAGTTGGGTGAAATTGCTTTGGAATCAGTATCAAATATTGCCCAAGATCACCCTGATAAACAAAGAGTTTTCCAAAATGCCTCTCCACTCGCTTCGAGGGTGTTATTTTAGGTGCTCTCAATGTTAAAGGCAGATCTGGGGGAGGGTACTTAGAAAAGCGTAAGCTGTGTGGAGGGGGCGGACCCATCCAGGGTGATATAGGGTGCGGCGCGTTCGGTGAGGATTCCACAGCGGCGGAGTTGACCAAGTTCGCGAATTGAAGAAGAGCGGCGGGCCTTCAAGATCTGATCTGCGCCGCGTGGTCCGATCCCGGGCACACGGAGAAGCTCGCTGCGATTGGCCCTGTTTACCTCGACAGGATTCTCGCGTATAACCTGATCCGCATAAGCTACCTTGGGATCACGCTCTTTAGGGAGATTGCCCGTTAACCTGAAGGGGAGTTCCTCCAGATCAAAACCGTAGTCGCGCAGCAGAAAAGAAGCCTGGTAGAGTCGTACCTTTCGTTGTGGATCTCCTGGTGGGTGACCCTCCATCGGTGTCCCTTTAACAGGGCTGAACGTCTCAAAATAGGCGCGCTGCAGTCCTGTCTGGTGATACAAGTTGTCGACGGTGCTCAAGAGTTCCAGATCCGTCTCTCCCGCGGGTCCAACCACGAACTGGGTAGTGATGGAGGGCCAACGACCGCGCCACCCAAGATGGGCTGGCAGGGTTTGGCGTATCTCTTGCGCCCATTGAAGTGGAGATACCAACTCCTCTTGAAACGCCTTCTGCGGGGCTAATTTCAAAAGGCAAGACGCATTGGGGGCCTCAAGATTTGTCGATATGCGGTCGGCGAGCTTCATCGCTTGAAGCACCTGCCCGCGTTCTGCCCCTGGCATGATCTTAAGGTGCAGGTAACCGCGGTAGTGGAGCTTCTTGCGGAGAATCTCGGCCGTTTCTAGAAGTTT
>JAUWFP010000051.1 GCA_030606845.1 Anaerolineales bacterium
CCAATTTGTTTACACAGACGCGCCCCGTAATTTATTGCTTGGGAGCACAGGGGCCTCTGCCGTAGGACTGGGGTTCGGAAGTCGACTTCAATGGGTGGATGTGGATACGTTCCTGTACCTCGATGAACTCACCTCGACGCATAGATTTGCGAAGGTTGACCTTCCTAGCAGTGGGAGCGTTCTAGCTGTCATCTCCGGCTCCATGTTTAGCTATGACTTCACGCAGTGAACCGGCGAAGTCATAGCCAATATCTTCCAACTCGTGGGTCATCAACCGGAAGGGCAAAGTTGCACTTCCGAGTTGAATCTACGTCTTGATTTAATTGATGAATGAGGTTTAGAGAGAGACCGACAGAAGTGTGGATATTCGCAATCAGGACTTTGGCCTGGCGTGAATCGTAAGCACCGGGTTCATATTTCTCTTAGAAGTGCTGGAAGCAAAGGTGTGATTAATGACGAAGAAGGTTGTGCTTTACGGTCATCGTTTTTGTCCGCAGGTTAGGCCGGTTAAGTCAACGCTTGAACGAAGCGCCGTTCCTTACGACTACGTGGATATTCACCAGGATGAAACCGGGCGTTTGCGGGTTCAAGAGATAAATGCTGGCAATGAGAGTGTACCGACCCTGGTTTTCGAAGATGGATCAACGCTAACGGAACCTTCCATGAAGGTCTTACTAGGCCACCTGGAAGCGTTAGGGTATGAATTGGAGCATCAGAGGCCATTGGATCGGATTTTATACCTTTTCCGTGGTCCCGGTATTCGTATGCTCGGCGGGACCATAGTCTTGTTGGGGCTCGTTTACGATGTGAATCTCATCATCGTAGTGGGCTCCCTCCTCTTGCTCTTTTCGATCGGACTAGGTCTTTTCCTAAAGTAGGCAGATGGTTTCCCCTCTTTGGTTATCCTAATAGCCCTCAAAAAAATATCCTTTACAAATGAACAAGGTGAGAGGGTCGCCCAACTCGTCCATGCTGCCCGTGAGGGTCGGAATTGGCTTGAGTAGTGTCGCCGTGGGTGAAGGTGTGATCTCTGAAGTATAAATTTTACGCATGAAATCTCACCTCTGCAGTGAATTCTTGAGAAACCGAGGGGTCAACTGTGCGATGGGCCATCTTTGGGTCCGCAGGAATATTCCGCACTCTGGGCTGGAGTGTTGTGCGTGGGAGCTGCCAGCACGGGTATTCTTTTCGAGAAGACAATGCTACGATCACGTTAATGTCCATAACATCATGGAGGGGTGATGAGATGTTTTACGAGACTTTAATGACCGAAGAAGAAAAAAACCTTCAGCAGGAGGTCAGGCAATTCGTTCGTGAGGAAGTTCCGCACGACCTGGTGCGAGCTCTGGATCATGATGAGATCCAATACCCGCGCGAGTTTGTCGAAAAACTGGCCGCCCACAACCTGCTCGGGCTGCGCTTTGACCCCCTCTGGGGTGGGCGCGGTCTGCCTTGGACGGCCGAGGTCGTGGCTGAGGAAGAAATCGGCGTCCTGGGAACCACACTAGGATGTGCCTTTGTGATGCCGTCTATCGTCGGGGAAGCGCTGCATGTGTTCGGCACGGAAGAGCAGAAGGAACGCTATCTGAAACCGATTCTGAAGGGGGAGCTCATTTGTGCCGAGGCACTCACCGAGCCACGCGGTGGCTCGGATTTTTTTGGTGCCACGTCGCGCGCTGAATTGAAGGGCGATACCTTTGTTATCAACGGCCAGAAGCGTTTTGTCGTGGGAGCCACCGAAGCCGACCTCTTTCTTGTCTACTGCCGTACCAACTTCGAGGAAGATGCCCACAAGCACCAGCGCATTAGTGCCATCATGGTGGAACGCGGCCCGGGTGTTACAAGCGAATATCAATATGGTCTGATGGGAACCCGTGGTGGCGGCACGGGTCGGTTGGTCTTCAGGAACGTCGAAGTTCCTATAGAGAATCTTATCGGTGAAATGCATGGAGGGGCGGAGGTGTTCAACCAGATGATGATCCCCGAGCGCCTTACCTCCGCTGCTTCCAGTCTGGGTGTGCGGGCGGCTCTGGAGATCGCCGCCCGCTACAGCGACAAGCGCCGCGCTTTTGGTGAAAAGATTCGGCGCTTCCAAGCGGTCAGCTTCATGGTTGCTGAGGCGATCACGCAACTGGATGCTGCTCGGGCGATGGTGTATATGGCTGCCCTTGCTGTGGATAGGGGATCACCGAATCGCAGACGGCTCGTGAGTCAGGCCAAGAAATTCGCTACGGATACAGCCTGGGAGGTCTCGAACAAGGCCATGCAGATCATGGGCGGGATCGGATACACCGAAATCTACCCGATCGAGAGAATGGTCAGGGACTTCCGTCTGACTCAAATCTGGACCGGGACGAATGAGGTAATGAACCTGATGATCCAGCACGAATATTACAAGGAGGTCCTGGAAGGAAGCCGGAACCAGCGCAATGTCGAGTTGGATGCAGCCGATTGCGACGCACAGGATGAGAAGTGCTTCACGGATGAGGACATGTGGTTGGTGCATGGGGCGTGACCTAATCTTATATCGGTAGGATAATGAAGAGGCGGCGCATGCGCCGCCTCTTTTTGTGTGTATATGCTGAAGAAAAATCCGATTAGCCCCGTTTCTCAGCTGTGAACAGGCTGACGGATGCGACTCTGGATTGGGATGCCATTCGCGGGGTGATGCCCCCATAGAAGGATCAACCTTCTTCGAGAGCTGCTTCTTGAGTGGGGAGTTCCAGATGCAGGATTCTGAAACTCATGAAGAAGGCGATCGTCACCAGGACAGCGGCGGCGAACATTGGCAGAGCCGCTGTGCTCTCAGCTGACAAGGATGGGAAGTTCGCGCTCAGCAGGAGGCCGGCGAGGATGGGGCCGAAAACGAGCGTGAGGCTGTTGGTCGATTGGAATAGACCCAGCACCCTACCGCGCATCTTTGGAGGTGAAAAACGACTGATGATCGACTGCAGCGAAGGTTGGCTTAAGGCGTTGCCGATCGCCAATGGCGCGGCGAACGCCGCGAAAAAATAGGCGTTCAGGGTGAGAGCTGCACCAAGAAAGGCGATAATACGTCCGAATGTCGCGTACACGATTAGACGCTGTTCTCCGAATCGGCGAACCAGCGGGCCGACGAAGAAGCTCTGCATGATAACGTTGGTCAGGCCAAACAAAGTGAGGATCAGGCCGATATTACGCTGAGCCATCTCTAGCGAAACGTCACTGAAAAGGCGACGGCGAGCGAAGATCGGAAAGCTGGATTGGAAAAGCGAGAAAGCCAGGAAGGTCACGAAGGTAAAACTGAGTATGGTGCGCATCTTCTCTAATTTCAGAATGTCCAGCAGGCTGAGATTGCCATCCCTATCTTTTGAGCGATCACCCAGTGGTTGGCGCGCCTCGGATTCGAGGCTCTCTGGCAGGATGAAGTACGTCCCCAGAATCGAAGTCAGAGAGAAGAGCGCAGCGACGAAGAAAGGCGCATTCTGGCTGTAGGCAGCCAGAGATGGGATTCCGGCGGTTACCGTGACCGCCAGGCCTCCCAATGCCGGGCCTACAATAAAACCCGCGCCGAACGCAGCGCTGATCAATCCAAAGCCTCGGGCGCGGTTCTCCTCGGTTGTGATGTCATTGATGTAAGCTCGAGCTGTGGTGATATTTCCGCCAGAGATGCCGTCAATGATGCGCCCCAGATACAGCAGAATTAGTGAATTCGCCAACCCGAGGACGATGAATCCGATGAATGTACCGATCTGACTTATGATAAGCACCGGACGCCGTCCATAGGCGTCCGATAGGCGGCCCAAGATCGGACCGGCGATGACCATGCCGATGGAAAAGGCCGTGAGAAGACCTGTCGCCTGGAGATCCGTTGCGCCGAAGCTCTCCTCGGCGTGCAAGAGCAGAACCGGGATTACGATCCCGAAGCCGACCAGATCAACGAACACAATCATGAACAAGGGGATGAAACGTCGATCCACGCTTGGCTGCTCCGATGTTTGTTGAGCAATAGAGACAGTAGAGAGAAGCTGTGATTATACACGGAGGCACGCCTACCGCGCAGGCGTGCCTGTTTTTTCGTGGTCTGACCCTCCTGGGTCAGAGATAGCGGACCAATTCACTCAGTGGCTTTCGCTCCTTGGGCTTGGGTGAATCCGCCGGGTAGCCCAGAGGGGTGAAGATGATTGGCTCGGTATCTTCAGGGAGATCGAGAATTTCACGCGCGGCATCGGCGTCGAATGCGCCTATCCAGCAGGTGCCCAATCCGAGGTTCGCGGCGGCAAGGATGAGGTGGTCCATAACGATGGCAACATCAACCCCCAGGTAATCCCTGCCGTGCTCGCCTTTCCACACCTCACCTGGTAGCCCACATGCGCAGATGATCAAGGGAGCCTGGACAAACCACTCTTTGTGGTATATGCGTTGTAGTTCTTCTTGCCGGCCTTCCGTGGGGACAACGAGTAATCGGAATGGCTGACGATTTGCGGCAGTTGGTGCAAGGCGAGCGGCCTCGAGCATAGCTGTCAGCTTCTCCTCCTCAACCGGATCCGATTTATAGGCTCGAACGCTGTATCTGTTCCTGATCAGTTCAGAAAATTCCATGATAGATCTCCTCGGTTGTTTTCTGGATTCTATACTTCGTAGATTCAAGATACAAGTGCCGGCTCCTCTCAACTGTGGCCTGGTCTTGAGAATCGTATCTTTTATTCATCTTCTGGAACACTATCCTCGCCGCCGCCCCCGCCTGTGCGGCTCTCCTCGGTCAGAGTGGTACAAATGCACCCGAATAGCTGCCTCACCAGCGACCGGGCACTTATACTCGCAGATTCCGCATAGCTTTTCCAAAGCATTCATCCGATGATCCTGCTAATACCCATTCACTAAGGGGGTGACATAAAAAAAACCCCTCCTGGATTACGAGGGGTTTTCAATTTCACGTTCCAACACTCGCCGGGCATCTGGCCGTCAACGAGACATTAGGCCGGGTTTTCTTCCATCTCCAGCGACGAATCGCGCTCCTCGTCCATGAATATAAACCCCGGCCGCCAGGGAGTCCCTAACATGGGAAGCAGCCAGCGATCGATCCCCCACCACCCGGCTGTTTTCCAGGCCAGGATGAGGAAAATGGCGATGGCGAGCAGGAGCGGGTTGGTGCTCACGGTTCCCGCCAACAAATAGTTCATGTTCATAAAACCGCCAAAGAAGGCGGCCATGCCGGTGAACACGCCCAAAATCAAGGCGATCCCCACAAGCAGCTCACCGTAAGCGACGAACTGACTCCAGAGCCCGGCATTGGGCAAAACCATATTCTTCAAGAACCACGCATACCAGCCCTGGACATCGGGGTGGGCGCCGCCGGTTTTCTCCAGCGCACCGGTCACGAACCCGGTTACCGCTGCTCCGGCGCTGTCGCCAGTCCATACAGGATTACCGAGCTTATTCCAGCCGGCGATGAGCCACTGCCAGCCTGCATAGAGCCGCAGCGGGATCCAAATCCAGGCCCACTTGACCTCTCCAAAAAGCATCCGCGCAATCTTCGGATCCTCCAGCCTTTTTATATAGCGTCCTTGCTTCATATACTTTGATACGGTTGTCACGACTTCCTCCCCTAACCAGATTTATCCATCTATATATGCCTTAATATATCCAAATAGCCTTAATAGTTCATTAACAGGCTAATAGAAATGTATGTGTTGGGGGAGTCCGTGGCGCATGAAAACCAAGTTGTTGTTAAGGCGAGGATACGATTTCGATCGCGAGGTTCTACCAAGCGCTATTCGCCGCGGCGGCGTCCCTGCCCGCCGCCTTGGCCGCCACCTTGGCCGCCGCCACCTGAGCAGCTTGAATACACTCGAATAGCAGCCTCGCCCGCGATTGGGCATTTGTACTCGCAGATCCCACATCCTATGCACAGGTCGTGGATGACCACCGGTCGCTGTAGGATTCGAGTCTCACCTGTCGGAAGCTGCACTTCTACCAGTTCAAGTTCGATTGCTTTCTCGGGAAGTGGGCACATTTCCTCGCAGACGATGCAGTCCTGCTCCTCAGCCCAGGGGAGGCAGCGGTTCTTGTCTATTTTCGCTCGACCGATAACCTGCTGTTGCTTGAGTTCCAAGGGAAGGGGGGGGATGGCTTCTACGGGACAGACTTGACCGCAGGCGTTGCACCCATAGTCGCAGTAACCAATCCGGGGGATTAGAACCGGGGTCCAGAATCCCTCTATGCCCGCCTCCGTGAGTGCGGGTTGGAGGGCGGCAGTGGGGCAGGCACGCATGCATTGGCCGCAACGAACGCATTGGGAATAAAATTCCTCGGGGTCTGCTCCGGGAGGGCGAAGAGCGAAGGGATGTTGGAGTTCTGCATCAACGCTTCGGACCAAAGCCATTCCGCCGAGCGCTGCGCCGAGCGTGATCAGGACCTGCCGCCGCCCGGGATCGTATGCTCTTAAGGGGTCGACACTGAAGACGGGCGTGAACGTCGTCGCCCCCAGCGGACAATCATCCAAACATTCCAGGCACATCGTGCACTCGCCGGGATCGCTGGCATAGTCCTCGGCAGGGTTAATCGTGCCCATTGGGCATGTGTCGGTGCACAGCTTGCAGCCTACACAGCCGGGTTCAATCCGCCGGCGAAGGAGGGCGACCTTGCTCATCAGGCCGAGCAACGCGCCAAGTGGGCATAAATAACGGCACCAGAAGCGTTCAGCGAAGATGTTGAGCAGCACAACCCCAATCAATAAGCCGGCGAAGAGTGCAGCGGATCGGGATGCTCCCGGAGTTGGCGGCAGAATGAGCGGCCGAAGCAGAGCGTCGACTTCGAGGACGGGTGCACGCAGTGCTGGTAGTTGGTAAAGGGCAGTTTCTGCCGCGGTGACGAGTTTATCTAGCGCCGGCCACACACCAACGGCGAGGCCGCGGGTGAGGATTGTGAGCGGGTCAAAAATGAGAAGTGTCAACCCGCCCAGGAGTGCGGCGAACAGCGTCAGCAGCAGCAGAGCGTACTTAACACCGCGCCAGCCTTCGCCTGGAGTCCACTTTCCCTTTTTCCAGCGATGCAGTGGGATCCAATCGAGGATCGTTCCCAGCGGACACAACCAGCCGCACCAGGATCTACCTGTCAGGAATGTCAGCGCAACCGTGATCAGCGCCACGGCGGAGCCGGCGACGAGGGCTTTCGTGGCGAGCAGGTTTACCAGCGCGAGGAGTGGGTCAAGGCGCAAGAAGATGTTCGTCGTAGAACCGGGGGTTTCGCCACGGGTAACCACGAACAGCACCAGGAAGGCCAGCAGGGCGAGCGCTTGAATGAGCTTGCGCAGTGAAGTCCAAGGGCGGGAGACCCCCCCGGACCTCTTTATTGAGTCAGGCGCCAACTGCAATATCCTCGATTTTCATCGTCTCGAGGTCCGCTCGCCCAAGACCCATGTTCAAGCCGGAGACGATATAACTCAGATCGGTCGGCTGGAGCCCGAACAAGGTTGCAGCATAGCTGTCCGCGGCTACGATATCCGAACTGGCGATGACGGTGTCTAATTTTTGGACGTCGCTCAGACGTCCACCTCCTGGTCCACCGCGCTGTAGGATTCTCACCGCGTCGACGATCGTGAGGGCAGGGCGAACACGGCTCGTCAGGTCCGCCAACCGCTGCCCGAGATTGCCATGCATGTACGGGCGGTCGCGGATGACACCCATCAGGTTCTTCATGCCAAGTGTCAGGCGGGCTAGGCTGTGGTGCTTGGCGATGGGTACATTGATGACGACATCGGCCAGGAGCACATCTTCATAGATCTGGCATTTCTTCAGATCGAGGGCATTAGGAATTTCGGTTTCAACAAATTTCAAGAAGCGGATGGGTTCCATCTCCCCGCCTGCAGCAAGGACCTGCTCCTGGATGCCGCTGTTCCAATAGGCGGATTCGGAATCACCACCGAAGGGGAAATCCATCACCCGCACGCGGCCGGCGCCGGCTTCGAGGCACATGCGCACGATCTCTCCGACGACCCATGGGTTGGTTGTCGCTGCATATTCGTACGTGCGGAAATCGACGCAAACGTTGGGCTTGATGATTACGTCGTTGCCTGTGCTGACGAAACGCTCCATGCCACCCAGGGCGGCGACAGCATGGCGTACGAGCGCCTCCGGCTCACCGCCGCGAGCGACGGCTATATGCGGGTGACTGTTCGGCGTCGCTGATGGCTCTGCTGTGGCTTGCTCGGACTGAGTTGGAGCGCCTGTAGGATCTACCTCGGTGGGTTGGATGGGCTTTGCAATAGGCAGCGCGGTGGTCTGCAGGGAGTGGGGTTCTTGCTTTCCGCAGGATGCCAGTAACGATCCGCCGAAGAAAGCGCTCATTTGTATGGCCATCCATTGTAGGAATGCTCGCCGCGTTTGATTTTCCATCTCGCTGCTCTCCTTTGACCAATACGTTGCCAGCGCTTGTTAGGGGATGACTTTATTGCAGGTCGAGGGTGATGTCAAATTTTGCTGATGATTGTCATTGCGGGGAGTCTGTCAGGGCAACGCCAGTCCTGAGCGAAGTCCCCGACCGAAGGGAGTGGGGAGTACAGTCGAAGGGTCCGCAATGACATAGGTGTATTTCGGGAACTTTCCAAGAACTTTCAACGTTATCATGATGGTTCCATGTGATTTGCTCACAATGGATGTTTTGTGAGGAAAAAAAGGAGAAGAATATGAGGTTTCTAGGATACGTAACATTGATGTTCATTTTGGGAGCGTTAGCACTTACCGCATGCGCTACAGCGGGCAGCCTGGAAGGCACCCTGTGGCAGGTGACTGCCTACCGGAATGTTGATGGCGAGATGGTCGAATCGCTGCCGGATGTAAAGACCACCGCGCAATTCGAAGACGGAAGCGTGGGTGGGAATTCTGGGTGCAACGGCTACAACGGTCCATACCAGGTTGATGGCAAGAACATCAGCTTTGGACCGATGATGTCCACGATGATGGCTTGCCCGCCGCCGATGATGGAACAAGAGACCGGCTACATGACCGCATTAGGCATGGTTGATACTTTTGAGGTGGACGGAGAGACGCTGACCATGTTCGACGAGGGCGGTGAGGTGGTGCTGGAGTTTGTCGCCGTGGAACCAGCCACCCTCGTGGGCACACATTGGTCGCTTATATCCTATAACAATGGCAGGGGAGGCATGCAATCGTTGATCATCGGGACCGAGATCACTGCTGATTTCAATGAGGATGGGACGATGACCGGCTCGGCTGGATGTAACGACTACAGTGTTCCTTACGAAGCCACCGAGGATATGATCAAGATCGGGATGGCAATCAGAACTGAAATGGCCTGCATGGACCCCGAGGGAGTTATGGAACAAGAAACGCAGTACCTTGCCTCGCTGCAGAACGCTGTGGTCTATACAATTCGGGATGACCGGCTCGAGATCCGGGACGAAAACGGATCGGGTGTGGCGTATTACGTGGTCATGCCATAGGTAACAAATAAAATCATAGAAAAGAGCCGCTTGTCGTTAAAGCGGCGACGTGGAAATCTCCACTCAAGTATTGAGGAGATTGCTTCGCTTGTAATGACATTGAGAGGGGCCTTCATCGTACTAGGATGGCGCGCCTTCTAGAGAAGGAACTCCCAAGAGAATCATCCCAGAGATTTCTCGATCGCCGCTTTGCGGCTTGCTCGAAATGACAGATCATGGCCATGTCATTCTTGAGGAGCAGAGCGACGAAGAATCTCGTTCATGGCAAGGAGAACTCATCTGTTCGAAGAACGAGATGCTTCACTTCGTTCAGCATGACATGTAGGTGGGGCATCCGGTGCCTAGAAGGAGACCTCATGCTGCAGAATTGGGTTTCCCCCTCGATCCCGTCGTTTACTTCTTTCTCTCCATTAGACGAATGGTATGCGTATCCCGCGAGGGGCTGTGGTGATAAACGAATGATTGTGAGACCGGGTCGGTTTCATACGAGCCGTCTGAGACCTCAACCGTGTACCCCTCGGGGTATTGGTAATTGGGTACGAAAATCTCCGTTGGCGCCTCGACCCCGGGATCATGACGGAACTCGAAGGTGAAAGTCTTCTTCTGAATGTCGAATGCCATGCGCAGCGGCTCTCCGGCGACTGCCCTGGGGTAGGGGCGGACGACCGCTTCCAGCGCTCGACCCCCTGAGTGGATATCCGCAGAGTCCGTTTGCTGATCACGGCTGAAGATGGACAAATCCTCGCCGTTCCACTTGTCCCCGCGCTCGTTCGTGTTGTCGGCGGTGTAATTCCAGAGCGTGCAACTGAGGTTATTGTCCTCCATCGCCCGCATGCTGCGATCCATCGCCCGAATCTGGTCCCGGTAATCACCGCTGCGGTAGGCACGCTTCCCCTTGAGGTCGAAGGGGATGCCAAACTCACCGATGAGTGTCGGTATGCCCCCGAGCGGCCCCTCGGCGATTTCCTTGAAGCTTCCCACTTGATCGGCAAAGGAACGGCGGATTCGTTTCGAGCCGAAGATCACTTTTCCGGTGTGAAAATCGGCGGCCAGGTTGGAACGAAAGCGCTTCATAAACAGCACGATCCCATCGTACCAGTGGGGCGCGAAGACGATATTTGGAGCGTCTTGCGCACCCCATTTCAATGATCCGTGCCTTGGCTCGGTCTCAACGAAGATGATCGCCCCGGGGGAGACAGACCGGACCGCCTTTGCATAGCGGTTGGCAAAAGGGCGGTAGTAATCGTCGGAAAAATCAATCCTTCGACCGTAAACCTCTGTGAAATGGCGCGGGCGCAGGATTCTAGGTTGACCGTTCGAGTCCAAATCCCAGACCCCATTACGGCGCCACACACACTCGTGGTCCGGCAGCCAGGCATTGACAGCGGATGCGTTAACCAGTTGGGTATCAACTTTGCGCTCGCCGGTGATCCCTAATTTCCAAAGACCGACTTCCTGGGGAATCCCGGATCCAAGGAGCATCGACTGGAATGGGCTGGGACTCGAGCCGACTTTAATCATCCCGCCGGGAGTGTTCAGGTCCTCGAAGCCTATATAGCCGGACAGCGGCTCGTTCATCGTGTC
>JAUWFP010000189.1 GCA_030606845.1 Anaerolineales bacterium
ATAATTCAGGCGTCCATCCCCCTGCCATGCAGACCAATAAGCGCGCACAGCCAGAACGAACTCGCGCAGTTTGCCTGCGGGTGACTCTGGCCAGGGCATTCCGAAGCGCCGCTCGATATGCGGTTTGACTTGCGTCCCTAACCCCAGAATAAATCTTCCCTGCGAAGCCGCGGCCAAATCCCATGCAATATGGGCAACATTTGCTGGGCTGCGAGCGAAGGCGATCGCCACTGCCGTACCAAAACACATCTCGTTCGTGTGCTCTGCCACCAGAGCCAGGGGGAGGAACGGATCATGCTGCGTCTCTGGTGACCAGAGGCCATCAAAGCGCATTCCCTCCATGGCCGCGGCAATCGCCGGCACTTCCTTAAGTGATACCGGGGGAAGCGATACGTCTAAATACATTTTTCGATTCCTCTCATATTCCCGGAGCGATCAAATTTGTTATCTAAGAACTTGAGCTTGACAATACAAAGCCGTTTGGTAAAAAAAGCCGCGGAAACTCTTATCTTTTCCGGCCGGCATATTAAAGTTCATCAAACGAGGCGATGGCAGTACGCCAGTCATCTGGAATAGGGATGGATTTCCCCAGTTGGTAATCATAAGCGACCAATGCTGCTTGCCCAACAGCCAGTTCCTCTCCTGTTTGAGAGTCCTGTATCGAGTATTGAGTCTCTATGCTTTTCTCCCCGAGACGCACAGTGCGAACCCCTACTTTAATGTCGCTCTCTAATTGGATCGGGCGGATGTAGCGGCAGCTTTGCTCCGCGAGGATGATCCCGATCGCGTCGAAATCTGATCCTTCCCATAAGCCAAGCGCCTTGATGTACTTCGACCTCGCCTGTTCCATGTAGGTAAAATAGCGAGCATTATTCACGTGGCGTTGGGCGTCAATATCGCCATAACGGATCTCAATCGAATGAAAAAAACGGTATTCGCTCATTACACCTCACGTGGCGATAAGTCGAATAAATCCTAACCCAATCATTCCGGAATTTTTCATACGCTATCCATCCGATCCATTTGCGTCCAGGTATTGATTAACCCCAGGTCACGTCTCCACAGAGATCGGGCGGAAGTGGCTTGTTCCGGAAAGAATCGAAGGCCGTACGCTCTACACCGACCGTCGTAGGCTCGCCGTGCCCGGGGTGTAATCGGACCGAATCAGACCAGGTAAAGACCGTGTGGGCCAACGATTCGATTGCCGTCGCCAGCGCCTCTGGTGTCTGCGTATGTCCCGGCCCTCCAGGGAAGATCGCATCCCCGGACAGGGCGTGATGAAACCCATCCTCTTCGATGAGCTTAAGGGCGACGCTTCCGGGTGTATGACCGGGAACATGAATAACCTCGATGTGCGCATCCCCCAACTTGAAAATATCTCCTGGCGAAAATTCGTGATCAGCCTGGATGGAGAATGCCTCCGCATCGGCTGGGTGAATCCCCGCTTTTACTCCCAACGACTGCTTTACGACGTGAAGCGCACCAACATGATCCGAGTGTCCGTGTGTAAGCAAGAGTCTGGTGACGTTTGTGTTTCCTATCCAATCAAGAATCTTCTGTGCTTCATCACCGGGGTCTACAAGTATCCCCTCGCCCAACTCAGTTTCTACAATTAAGTAGCAGTTCGTCTGATATTCTCCAACGGTCATAACCCTCAATTCAATCATCTTCGGTCTCCGTGAGGCTTCTCTAGATTCCCGGTATTGAAAAAAACAAAGCCCGGGAGAGCCCCCGGGTATCCAGACTTCTTTTAGCGTAGGGTGCTCTTCACGCGTTTGTGGTTTCGGCCCCGTATAGTTTACGGTGGACTACGCTTAAGGCGCGGACCTGCTTCTCTGCATGGTATGAAGAACGAACCAGCGGTCCGCTTTCAACCCACTTGAAACCGATATCTTTACCAAAACGTTCGAATTCTTCGAACTCCTCTGGAGTGTAGTAGCGCTCAATCGGGAGATGCTCTTTCGTTGGTTGGAGGTACTGACCAATGGTGAGGATGTCAACGTCCCAAGAGCGAAGGTCTTCCATGACTACCTTGACCTCATCCATGGTCTCCCCCAATCCAACCATGATGCCTGACTTGGTGAGTACATCCGGGTCTAAGCTCTTCGCGTTGGTGAGCGTCGCCTGCGCCCACTCATACCGATCCTGCGGTTGAACTTCCTTAAAGAGCCGCTGTACAGTCTCTACATTGTGGTTGAGAATCTCGGGTCGGGCATCCATAACGATTTTCAGTGATTCCATTGAGCCTTTGAAGTCCGGAATGAGCACCTCGACAGAGCAGCCCGACTGCAATTCGCGAATTCTCTGGATAACCATCGCAAAAATTGGTGCACCTCCGTCGGCGCGCTCATCGCGATTGACGCTGGTAATGACCGCGTGGCGTAGATCCATCGCCTGGACGGCGCGCGCAACTCGCTCGGGTTCGAGCCAGTCCAGCGGTTCGGGGCGCCCCGTTGCGATATCACAGAAGCCGCATGAGCGCGTACACACATCGCCCATAAGTAAAAACGTCGCCGTCCCGGCGCCCCAGCACTCCCCCATGTTTGGACAGCGAGCCTCTTCACAAACGGTGTGTAACGACTTGGAGCGCATCATGCCTCGCAGCCACTCATAGGTCTCGCCTGATGGCGCGCTCACCTTAATCCATTCCGGCCGCCGCCGGGGCGGTCGACCCTGGTTGCGATCCGATTTGACATTAACTTTCATTCCGTCATCCTTCATGGCTGTCTCTTCATTAAGTCCATTCTACCGCGAAACCCTGATCGGTTTATTTACGCTCACTTGGTAATAGAAAGAGCGCAAGTATACTCATCGTTATGGACCCCTCCGACTCCACCAATGGATCACAGCAGCCCCCAGTTTTCTTTGCGTCAACACAACGAAAAGACAGCGACGAAGATCGATCCCGACTCACCGGAGCGGGCCTGTGCGCTGTATCCGCTGCAGGATTCGCCAGCCTCTCGATTCTAGGGAAAATCGCCATCAATGCAGATCTCAATATTGTGACGATCTTGAGCCTTCGATTTGCAGGTGCCGCCGCTCTATTGGCAGTCTATCTGACTTTGTTCCGCAGACGCAAATTGTTTTTCGACCTCCGCCAGGTGTTTCTTCTTATCCTACTCGGCGCGGTCGGCTACGCCGGGCAATCCGCGCTCTATTTCGCTGCCCTTGAACGAAACTCGGCCTCACTTAACTCATTGTTGTTGTATGTGTACCCCGTCTTCGTGGCCCTTTTTAATTGGGTCCTGAACCGGCGAACACTCAGCACTCGAGAGTGGATTGCCCTCGCATTGGCATCTTCGGGCGTGATCCTGACGCTAAACCCGGTTCGAATTTTTCAAGGAGCGGGGGGCGTTCCCATTGATTTGCTCGGTATAGCCTTGGTCTTAGGATCGGCTATCTGGTATGCCGCCTACATCATCAGCAGCGATCGTTTCACCCGCCAGGCGGGACCCTGGGTGAGTCTAGTCTGGATTTCACTAGGCGCAGCGATCAGCTTCGCCGTCGCGGGCGCCTTCTCCCATAATCTGGATTTTAATCTGGGGCCGGAGGGTATCCTCATCCTTGTTGGAATGGTGACTCTCAGCACAATCCTGGCTTTGGGGGCTTTCTTGGCCGGGATGCAGCGCGTCGGCCCTACAACCGCATCCCTCCTTAGCACGCTTGAACCGGTCTTCACCGTTCTCCTGGCCATGATTTTTCTAGGGGAATTCCTAACAACAACACAACTTGTAGGCGGGGGGCTTGTGCTCGCGGCTGCCGTGCTGCTCAGCACATCGCGGCGACACCCTGCACAACCTGATTAGTTACGTTTTTCACAAGTGATCTTTGTTCCTTGCCGGGCCTCACTATCGGGGTTATCGTTCAGTTGTCTGACAATCTTGGTTAAACAGAAGGGTAATTAGTTATGAATAGAGAACTGAGTATAGACGCCCTGCTCCCTCCGGAGATGGCGCGCCGAGCCGAGTATATCGGGGTCAGTAAGGCGGAGGCGCCGGTGCTGCGCACCTTCGTCCTGGCCATCCTGGCGGGGGCCTTTATCGCTCTGGGCGCGATCTTCGCCACCACAATTTCGGCCGGGACCTCCAGCGAGCTGCCCTTCGGCGTAACGAAGCTCCTCGTCGGCTTCGTCTTCTGTCTCGGCCTTGTCCTTGTCGTCATCGGCGGCGCAGAGCTTTTCACGGGCAACAACCTTATCGTCATGGCCTGGGCAAGCCGCAAGGTGAGCACAACAGCGTTGCTGCGCAATTGGGGGATCGTCTATGTAGGTAACTTCGTGGGATCCATCGGAACCGCAATCCTGATCATCTTGAGTCGGCAGTACACCTTTGGCGGAGGGTTGGTCGGGGCCAGCGCGTTAGCAATTGCCACCGGCAAGGTAAATTTTGGTTGGTTTCAGGCATTGATGCTCGGACTGCTGGGCAACATCTTGGTTTGTCTGGCGGTGTGGCTGACCTTCAGTGCCCGCAGCACCATCGATAAAATCGCTACTATCATTTTTCCGATCACAGCCTTCGTTGCCGCCGGATTTGAGCACAGCGTGGCAAATATGTATTTTGTCCCTGTCGCCTTGATGATCGAGTCTTTCGACCCCGCCTTTGTCACGACAACCGGTCTAGAGCTCACAAATCTCACCTGGGGAAATTTCTTAGTCAACAACCTGCTCCCTGTGACCATCGGCAACATCATCGGCGGCTCGATCTTCGTAGCCGCGGTGTACTGGTCTGTGTTTTTGCGCCATACCGAGCGTTGAACCGAAAGGATATCCAATGAAAGCGTATATGTTGATTACAATTCACACGG
>JAUWFP010000171.1 GCA_030606845.1 Anaerolineales bacterium
ATTCGCGCATAGCCATGGCGTAAGAGTCGAAGAATTTGCGGGGGTTCCTAAAGCAATCCAATGGGCGAGGGAAAATTCTCGTCCAGGAGAGGTGATTCTTGTTACGGGGAGTATATTTATCGTCGGGGAAGCGATCGAAATGATGAAGGAATTAAATAATGAAAGGGATTAAACGGGCGTAAAAAGATAAAATGAATTCTTGGTTTATTGACAGATGGCCGAATCTACCTCCTGAGTTTGGCGGCGTTATTAGCCGTAGAACGGAAGAACTCTATGGTATTTCAGATGCCGGCCTCGATGATGGTGGACTATTCGATGCCCTTGTTCTTCCGTTAAGAGACATCGTTCTTTACCCAAAATTGCTTACACCGTTGTTTGTAGTTCATGAACCTTCATTGCTCGCGGTGGAGGAAGCGATACGCGCCCAGGAGACGATGGTCGGGATTGCCCTTACGGATCCGGATACTGACAACCCCGGTCCAGATGATTTTTACACGGTAGGGACAGAAATTGCTGTCGGCAGGCTCATGCATTTACCCGATGGCTCGATCTCCATTATGGCTCAGGGGCGGCGCAGGGTGGAAATCGTTGAGATTACTCGTCAGGGGAAGGCTCTGCGCGCTCGAGCCAGACCCATTCTTGAAAACGTCTCAAAAACTAATGAGACTCTAGCTCTGATGCGGGCTGTACTGACGCTCTTTGAAAAATGTGTTGAGCTAAATCGCTCCCTACCTGAAGAAGTCTATCTCTACGCTGTCAATATTGAAGAACCAGGTTGGCTGGCTGACCTCACAGCTTCTGCGCTCAATCTCAGTCTGGGTGAGCGGCAGGCGATACTGGAGGTATTCGACCCGGTTGAACGGTTGCAGCAGATCAGCATTCTACTGGGGCGCGAGTTGGATGTTCTCGAGCTGGAGGATCAGATCCATTCTCAAGTTCAAAATGAAGTAGACCGGTCTCAACGTGAGGTTTACCTACGAGAGCAGATGAAAGCCATCCAATCCGCATTAGGGGAAGGGGATTTATGGGTTCAAGAGATTGAGGAGCTTCGAGAACGGATCGTTCATTTAAACTTGCCAGAAGAAGTCGAGAAGAGAGCGTTCAAGGAAGTGCAGCGCTTATCACAGATGCCGCCGATATCTCCAGAGGTGGGGATCATCCGCACTTACCTCGATTGGCTGATGGAACTTCCCTGGTCGGAATCGACGGTGGACAATCTGGATATCCGTCATGTAGCCAGCGTATTGGAAGATCAACATTACGGTCTGAATAAAGCTAAGGACCGAATTCTTGAATATATCGCCGTAAGGAGCCTGGCACCGAAAAAGCACAAACAACCGATACTGTGTTTTGTAGGGCCACCGGGAACAGGTAAGACATCTCTTGGGAGATCGATAGCGGAGGCTCTGGGGCGAAAATTTATCCGTATCTCCTTAGGTGGAATTCGCGATGAAGCGGAGATCCGCGGCCACCGCCGGACTTATATCGGTGCTCTACCCGGGAGAATTCTGCAAACAATGCGCCGGGCTGAGTCGGTGAACCCGCTCTTCATGTTGGACGAGATCGATAAGCTCGGTCTCGACTACCGCGGTGATCCATCATCAGCTCTTCTTGAGGTTCTCGACCCCGAACAGAATCACTCTTTCTCCGATCACTACCTAGAGATCCCCTACGATCTCTCAAAGGTGATGTTCATTACGACTGCAAATACCCTCGAACCGATCCCACCGGCGCTTTTAGACCGGCTTGAAGTGATTGAATTCCCGGGATACATCGAAGAGGAGAAACTGGCCATCGCCAAGAAGTATCTCGTCCCCCGGCAGGTCGAACAAACCGGGCTAACAGAAAAGGATCTGTCGTTTACCAATCAAGCTCTGCAATCGATTGTTCGTGAATACACCTGGGAAGCAGGTGTACGCAATATGGAGAGGGAGATCGGTAAAATCTGCCGGCGTGTTGTTCGACGTAAAGCTGAGGGGAAACGGGTCTATCGCCGTATCACTCCCAGCTTATTGCCAAAGTTGCTTGGACCAGCGCAAGTGAATCCCATCGAGCTCGAGATAGAGGACCAAATTGGTGCTGCCATGGGATTGGCCTGGACGGAGAATGGGGGCGATATTCTTGTTGTGGAGGCGCTGCTCGTAGGAGGGAAGGGCGGGTTGCAAGTGACAGGGCACATCGGGGATATCATGCAGGAATCCGCTCAAGCCGCATATTCCTATATTAAATCCCGGGCGAGCAAGTTGAAGATCGATCCAGACATTTTCGAGAAGACAGATGTCCATATTCATGTTCCTGAGGGTTCAATACCAAAGGACGGACCCAGCGCCGGCATTACGATGGCTACGGCGATGGCGTCGGCCTTAACGGAAAGGCCCGTCCGGAAAGACGTGGCAATGAGTGGCGAGATCACACTTCGCGGTCGGGTGATACCCATCGGCGGAGTTAGAGAGAAAATTCTTGCCGCCTACCGCCTTAAGTTGAAGACAGTTATTATCCCTATCAAGAACGAAAAAGACCTGGTTGACATCCCGCGCCAGGCGAGAGAATCCCTCGACATTCAATTGGTGCGATCGATGGATGATGTTCTCTCGATCGCGCTCTTGCCCAAGTTGAAGAAGGTGGTAAAAACAAGCCAGAAGACACGAAGGAAGGGGAAATCGCCAAGGTCATCCCGCCCATCGGCATCAGCATGACATCAAAAAACCTTCTTGAGCACCAATCCCTACATAGGCTGCGGCTTCACCCCCACCTGAACGGAGGGTTGAGGGTTCAGCATCAACTTATCCTTAAGGCGATTTTGGTTGTCTCGATAAGCCTGTTTGTTGCCTCATGCACGCGAACAACGGTCCCTCTCCTGCCTACAAGCACTGCACCTACTGAAATACCTCAAGTGAATCCTACCCCGTTCGTGATCTCAACATTCGAGCCCAGCGGAATGTATGCGGTCGTTGGGATTCCAGAAGGGGAGATTCTTCTCCTGCGTAATCCGGCGGGTATCACGGGGAGCATCGTAGATGAGCTGGCATATGATGAGCGGGGCATTACAGCAACAGGGAATGCGGCCAATTTAGGCAGCTCCATCTGGATGGAGATCCAGACGCCGGATGGTTCGCGCGGATGGGTTAATTCATTGAATATGACCGAGGATGTCAGTCAAGAACAATTCTGTCAGGACGCTCGCGCCCTCATGGTTCTGGATAACTCTTTACGTTCGATTCAGGCACAAGACGGCGATCTGCTAGCTCAAATTATTAATCCCCGCCGAGGCTTGGTAATCCGTCATGATTGGTGGAATCCTGAAGTAATCGTGCCTGCTGATTCGGTGTCTGGCATCTTCGATGATCGCAGTGAGATGGAGTGGGGTTTGATGAGTGGGAGTGAGTTCAAGATACAAGGATCGTTCAAAGAAATCATTTTGCCTTTGCTTGAAGATACCATTCTGAATTCCCCCGTTGTGGTATGCGGAGAGGTGCCATCCGGCACAACTTCACGCCAGAATCTTTGGCCTACGGAATACACATCCTTGAATTACTTTGCGATCCACCGACCAGCACCCGAAGGTGGCAACGCCTTTGACTGGCGCACCTGGGCTCTTGTGTTTGAGTATATCGATGGAGAGCCGTTTCTTACCTCGATAATCCATTTTCATGGTGATGTGTAACGCCATTATCTTCTGAAAACTAAAATCCTTCTGTCTTAGAACAATCCTTAATTATTGGCAGTAGATGCATCCTTCTTTTCGAAGAACGAGATGCTTCACTTCGTTCAGCATGACAAGTTCCTACTAACCGTCATTCTGAGGAGCAGAGCGACGAAGAATCTCGTTCTTGGAAGAACCAGCTTCGTGGCCTTAGGATGAACTACTGCGCTGCGACTCTGAATGACAACCAGTCACATTCACTATGACATAACACTTGTTGCGGTGAACCTTGTTTTGTTAAGCATCTCTAGAGCGTGTATGTTCTCGGGGAATTGTCGAGGGGTTGAAAATATACCTATGCATTATCCAGAATATGGTTAAGGAGCTGAAGGAGCTTCTTCTCCCAGCCCCCTTCGATATCCGTTGAAAGCCATAGACCGCGTTTGCTGCGGCGTATCCCTTCACCGAATGCGTGAATATCAGGCACAGTTCTCTTTTCTGGCAGGTCAATAAGGATTTGGCTGCTTTCGGTCATGATCCTATCGATTCCTGCATTCGTGGCGATGATTTTCACCTTAAGTTGATAAAGCAAATTTAATACTTCTTTGGGGGTAGGACCAAAGCGGTCATGCAGCTCGGCATCAACGGTTTCCAGCTCATCAAGCGATCGAAGTTCAGCAAGTCTCCGGTAGAGCTGCAATCGCAGGGTCCGATCTGCGATGTAGTCGTCCGGAATCACAGCAGGAAGCGGGATGTCTATGGCAGCAGGAGGAAGCTCAGTGGTTTTCCTAATCTCCTCTGGAAGAACAAGTTCATGCCCCATCTCGAGGCGCATGCGTCTTACAGCCGAGGATAGTAGGCGGGTATAGAGATGAAACCCAACGGAAGCGATGTAGCCATGCTGACGAGTGCCCAGGATGTCTCCTGCGCCGCGCATCTCCAAATCTCGCATAGCGATCGCGTACCCTGCACCGAGTTGGCTGTGCTCGGCGATGATCTCAAGCCGTTGTAGGGCATCCTCGGTTGCCCGCTGACCGGCGGAGCGGAAGAAGTAGGAGAAACCTTGGATCGCAGCTCGCCCGACACGGCCGCGGAGCTGGTAGAGCTGGGCCAAGCCGAATCTGTCCGCCCGATCTACGATGAGCGTATTGGCATTGGGTATGTCGAGGCCCGATTCAATGATGGATGTACTCACGAGAACGTCGATCTCGCCACGGGTGAACTGCTCCATCGTCTGTGATAGGCGTTTTTCTGGCATCTGACCATGAGCGATCGTGAAATGAGCTTCCGGTATGAGACGTTCCAGCCGGCGCTGCATTGTAGCAATTGTCTGCACGCGGTTATGGACGAAGAAGACCTGTCCTCCGCGGTCGAGTTCGCGGAGAATCGCAGACCGGACCAGTTGAGGGTCGTACAAACCAACATGGGTTCGCACAGGGAGCCGGTCCTCTGGCGGTGTGCTGATGGTCGAGATATCACGTACGCCAGTGAGTGCCATATACAGCGTTCGCGGTATCGGAGTCGCAGTGAGCGTCAGTACATCAACCTCGGTCCGCATGCGCTTAAGGAATTCCTTATGCGTGACGCCAAACCTCTGCTCTTCGTCGATGATGAGCAG
>JAUWFP010000090.1 GCA_030606845.1 Anaerolineales bacterium
ATATTCACCACGCTGCACTTACGTGAACCATGAGATAAACACCATGCAACGTTGGAACGGCTGGGGAGAAACGAAAAGAACGTACCATCTACCGCTCGCGGCCTGCGCCTATCTTGAGGAATTTCTTGGCGCTGGCGTGCATACCCCAGATGCGGATTTTCAGACTTCGCTCAATGCGGTACCTCCCTCCCGTCTTCCAGACCACCCTCTATTTTCCACTGATGATAAAGTTCGTCTGCTTCACGCCCGCGGACAAAGCCTACCTGATTGGATCGCCTTGCGATCTGGAAAAATCGAAACATTCCCTGACGGAGTCGCCATCCCTGAGACCGTCGATGATGTCAGGGAGATCCTTGGTTTCGCTCAGGACATTGGCTGCTCTCTGATTCCTTATGGCGGCGGCACCAGTGTCGTGGGGCACATTAACCCTCTGCCGGGAGATCGCCCAGTTCTCACCGTTGACATGAGGCGTATGAACCAGTTGTTAAACCTGGACGAGGAAAGTCGCCTAGCCACTTTCTCTGCAGGCGTAACCGGTCCTGAAATCGAGGCGCAGCTCAAGCCACATGGCTATACACTGGGCCATTTTCCGCAATCCTGGGAGTTATCGACGCTCGGAGGCTGGATTGCCACGCGTTCCAGCGGCCAGCAGTCTTACCGCTACGGCCGAATCGAGGATTTGTTCGCCGGCGGAACGATGGAGACTCCTGTGGGCAGAATCCAATTACGTTCACTGCCTGCAAGCGCGGCTGGTCCTGACCTGCGCCAGCTCATGCTCGGGTCGGAAGGGCGTCTCGGCACGATCACTCAAGCCGAGGTCCGGGTGAGACCTCTCCCTGAAGATGAGATGTTCTTCGGCGCATTCTTCCGCGATTGGGAAAGTGGGATGGCGGCAATGCGCTCCCTGGCCCAGGAAAATGCGCCGATCTCTATGGCTCGTTTAAGCGATCCGCTCGAGACGGAAACCACGCTGGCTCTTGCCGGGCGGGAGAGGCTCATCGCGTTCGCAGATTATGGCCTTCGTCTCCTTGGGTATGGCATTGGCCGCTCGTTGTTGATTTACGGCATCACCGGCACTCACGACTTCGTTTCCAGCGCCCGGCAGGAAGTCAGCGCTCTCCTGCGGCGATACGGCGGCCTTCCCGTCGGAACGATGATCGGCCGCCAATGGGAAAAATCGCGTTTTTATACCCCCTACCTGCGCAATACGCTCTGGGATCAGGGATATGCTCTGGATACGCTGGAAACTGCTCTTCCCTGGAGGGGGGTTGACGCTGCGCGCGTCGATGTGATCCAATCGATTGAGCGGGCCTTCCAATCTGAAAGATCGCGCACTCTTGTTTTTTCTCACCTCTCACATATCTACACAGATGGCGCAAGCCTTTACGTCACCTATATCTTCCCCATTGGTGTAGATCTTGAGCAGACCCTGCATATCTGGCGCATGGCCAAGCGTGCCGCATCCATCAGAATCGTTGCCAATGGCGGGACCATCAGCCACCAACACGGTGTCGGCATAGATCATCTCAACTACATGAAGGACGAGAAGGGAACGATCGGGCTGCGTCTTCTAGAAGGGGCACGCAAGGCTCTCGACCCCCAGGGAATCCTTAACCCGGGGAAGGGCTGGCCATGTTCTTAAGCGCCCTTCGCTGCAGGCATTCCCGACAGAGAAAGGAAAACTGAAAACCACATGTGGGAGCGAGGATGGCGCGATGAGGTTTGGTCTCGTATCGAAGGACCGTGGGATCTCATTGTAATAGGCGGAGGAATTACCGGTGCAGGGATACTGCGCGAGGCGACCCGAATGGGTTTGCGGGTTCTCCTCGTTGAGGGTAAGGATTTCTCTTCCGGCACATCCAGCCGCTCCTCCAAACTCGTGCATGGTGGCCTTCGCTACCTGCGCGAGGGCAAACTTCGCCTGACATACCATTCGGTGAGAGAACGGGAAGCACTCCTCAAGCAAGGGAGGGGGTTGGTCAACCCGCTGGGCTTCTTGATTGTCAATTACGCTAATGACCGCATCCCGGGATGGGTCTTCGGCGCAGGATTGATCTTCTATGACCTCATAGGCTTGCAATGGGGGCACCGCCATTACGGTCCGGAGGGTCTTCGGTCGCTCTGCCCGCAACTTTCCTCAGCAGGACTGCAAGGCGGTTACCGCTACTTTGACGCACAGACAGATGACTCTCGATTGGTATTGCGTGTTGTACGCGAAGCTGTCGCTGATGGAGCAGTCGCCCTTAATTATGCCCGGGCTGAAGGTGTGCTGCGCACGCAGAATGGATCGGTTCGTGGAATTGCACTAAGGGACGTTTCGCCGAATGGCCGCGATCGCACAGCGGAGATCCAGGCCAATGTAGTCATTAACGCCACCGGTGCCTGGGCTGACTCAGTTCGATCCATGATCGACAAGAAACCACGCCTGCGAAAACTACGCGGGAGTCATTTAATCTTCCCTCAACATGCGCTTCCTCTCACTCGCGCAGTAAGTTTTCTCCATCCAAGAGACGGCCGTCCCGTATTTGCCTTACCTTGGGAAGGAGTCACGCTCTACGGAACGACGGATATCGAACACCTCCACCCACTGGACATGGAACCCACCATGGACATCGAGGAGACTGACTATCTCATGGAGGGCCTCCGTCGAGTTCTCAATGTAGAACTCTGCTCAGATGACCTTCTGGCTACCTTCGCCGGTGTGCGCTCCGTGGTAGATACAGGGAAGGTTGACCCGTCTCGCGAATCCCGCGAGCACGTCATCTGGGATGATCAAGGTTTGGTGACGGTCACCGGAGGCAAATTGACAACATTCCGGATCATGGCCCTCGACACGCTGCGCTCCATTCACGGATACTTCTCCGGGGCGTCTCTCCCTGATCGCACGCATCGAGTGTTTAAGCAACCTCCGAGCGAACACGCTTTAGCCTGCGATTTTGACCCCGCTATATGTCTACGTCTTCTCGGCAGATATGGTGATGATGCCCCTGAGATAGTAGCCTGCGCGGAAAATGGTGAACTCGAGACTATCGGCGAATCCCCTTACCTCTGGGCTGAACTGCGCTGGGCCGCGCGCGCGGAGGGAATCGTTCACCTCGAAGACCTGCTTATGCGGCGAGCCCGCCTAGGATTGACCCTGCCTCTGGGCGGCTGGTCGTTGATAGATAGAGTGCGCTCCATTGCGCAGCCTGAACTGGGGTGGGATGACGATCGCTGGACCCGCGAACAAGATGCTTATGCAAGACTATGGAACGATAGCTACCGGCCGCCCTCCTCCCCTGGGATAGTCCTCCCGCTGCAATAGAACCTTTTCGCATCCCTCGGAGAGCATAGAAACTAACATCTCTTTCTCCTAGATTATTGCTTTCCTGTGATGTCCAGAAGAGCGGTGATACAATCTCGACCAATAGAGGAATTATTCTATGAGAATCAACCATCCCCTGCTTTGGCTCGCTTGTGTTCTTGCCCTGACGCTGAATGGCTGCCAGAGCTCCACAAGCGCAACCACTGTGCCCGCATCCCCCACGACTGCATTACCCACACCTACGCAGACAACCGCATCTCCGACGCCAATACCAGAAGTGACAGATGAGTCGGCTTGTCCCCCTCTCGACGCAGACCTTCTCTTCCAAATGGAAGAAATCGAATCCCAGGTGACCCAGTTGCGCGGTATCCTGCCGTCCGAATCCGTCAGCCGCAGCTTGCTCACGCCGGACGAGCTTCGCGAACATGTGATTGATGATTTCCTAGGCGATTACACTCAAGAAGACGCTCTTCAAGACGCTCGCCTTCTCTCTCTCTTGGGTTTGATCGAACCAGGGACCGATCTGTGGCAGCTCTACGCCGACCTGTTTACCGAACAGATCGCCGGCTTCTATGACACCGAAACGGATGAAATGATTGTCATCTGTGGTTCGGGATTTGGGGGCGTTGAACGTCTCACCTACGCACATGAATACACACATGCACTTCAAGACCAAGCCTATGACCTCAGGGACGGCCTTCTATACAACAACGATGATTGTGAGGCCGATAGCGAACGCTGTTTTGCTATCCAATCCTTGATTGAAGGTGATGCTACATTGCTCCAAGAGCAATGGCTGCGAACGTTTGCGCGAGACGAAGATCGCGCAGATATGCTCGAATTCTTCGCTGATTTCGATATGCCGGTATTCGATAGCGCACCGGCCTACATACAATCTGACCTCACCTTCCCATATTTCTGGGGATTGCATTTTGTCCGCACTCTTTATCTTGATGGGGGATGGGCTGCTGTCGATAATGCGTATCAAAACCCTCCGCTTTCAAGCGAGCAGATCCTCCATCCGGAGCGTTATCCCAAGGATTCTCCAGTAGCTCTCGTTTCACCAGACGTGTCAGATGCGCTCAACTCCGGCTGGGAAAAAACCGTGCACGACGTGCTCGGCGAGTGGACCACGCTCATGGTCCTTAACGAATATTTGCCGATGGACGAGGCGTCATTAGCGGCCGAGGGTTGGGGCGGTGACCTGCTCTTGTTTTTCTATCAAGAAGAAGACGACGTAGATGCCTTGGTATTGATTACACAATGGGATACCATGCGAGATGCGCATGAATTCTCCGCCGCCTTCCTTGATTACGGCCTGTCTCGTTACGGAGAACCAGAAAGACCTTCCTCCACTTCGGCACGATGGCTGGTTGAAGACGGCATCTCTTACTTCGAGCGTGTCTCCAACCAGACAATCTGGATTATGGCTCCTAACGAGCAGACGCTGGAGACCCTGCAGAAAGCTATCCATCTTCCGCTGCGGACGAGCTCGTGACGGAAAACCTTGACATTTCTCGTATCCAGGCAGTCTGTTTTGACCTCGACGGCACGCTCATTGACACAGACGAGATGTACGTCGCCCGTGCTGCCCGGTGGCTGCGCCCCCTCTCCCTATTTCTGCCCGACAGCAATCCACAGGCTCTTGCCCGACGCGTCGTCATGGCCGTCGAAACTCCATTAAATGCCGCACTTGGTCTGTTCGACCGCTACAATTTGGATGAGTTTTTGGGACCGTTGCTTGATAGGCTCCACCGTTCACGCGGCCTCGCTGCAATGGACGAGATACGCCTGATCCCCGGCGCTCTCGCCACCCTAGAGCGCCTTGCCCAACATTTTCCTCTCGGCATTGTTACCTCCCGCGACCGTTGGAGTGCGGAAGGTATCCTGGAAGAAGAGAACCTTAATCGCTTCTTCCAATGCGTAGCGACTGCCCGAACGACGCTCCGTGCGAAACCGCACCCTCAGCCTATCCTTTGGGCTGCTAATCAGCTGGGTGTTCATCCACAATCCCTGCTCATGGTTGGCGACACAACAGTCGACATCCGTGCCGGGCATGCCGCCGGCGCACAGACGGCTGGTGTTCTCTGCGGTTTTGGCGAGAGGAGGGAGCTCTCAAAAGCGGGATCGAATGTCATTTTTGAGCGAACCCTGGACCTCGCCGATCTGCTGCTTGCCGAAAAATACAAGACCTGAGCGATTCTGTGTTGGCGTTTTGATGACCTTATTCTGAGTAGCGAAACCGAATGGACTCAGCAGGACAAGTTCCTTTTTTCTGTCATTTCGAGGAACGAAGGAAGCTCGAAGTCCCCCGTTCTGTCGGGGAAAGTGCCCGAAGTGACGAGAAATCCCTGAGACGACGCTATACCTATTTCACGCATCTTTTGAAAGCAATCCGTTCGTTTCAAGAGAAGTAATTCTCGCGAGAAACATCATAGGGATTTCTCGGTCGCCGTTTCCCGGCTCGCTCGAAATGACAGATTCCTGGAAGAAATAGCATCCTCTCCAAAGAACGAAATGTTACACTATGCTCAGAAAAACTTCCCACCACAGCTGAAAGGCCGTAGCCCAAGATACCCGGAGCAATCATGAGCGAATCACAAATCCATGCAGTTACAGGTGCCTATGGATACTCAGGAAAATACATTGCCTGGAAATTGTTGGAAAAAGGGCATACTGTAATCACGCTGACCAACTCTCTTCACCGTGCAAACCCATTCGGACAGAAGATACAAGCCTACCCTTTCAACTTTGCTAACCCTACGGAATTGATTGAATCACTGCGGGGTGTATCTGTTCTATACAACACCTACTGGGTTCGCTTCAATCACAAGTTGTTCCGCCATGAAGATGCCGTTAAGAATACTTTGATTCTGTTTGCTGCCGCCAAGGCGGCCGGGGTCAATCGGATAGTTCACATAAGCATAACCAACCCATCGGAGGAATCTCCTCTAGAGTACTTTAGCGGCAAAGCAAGACTCGAGAAGGCGCTGATAGACTCGGGCATCTCCTATTCAATTCTTCGCCCAACTATCCTGTTCGGCAAAGAGGACATTCTCATCAACAATATAGCCTGGCTTCTGAGAAAACTCCCTGTATTTGGCATTTTCGGTGATGGCGAGTATCGTCTCCAGCCAATTTATGTAAACGACCTCGCGGCGATGGCCATTGACGAAGGAGAAAGCACCGAAAATTCTATCGTCAACGCCATTGGCCCCGAAACCTTCACTTACAAATCGCTTGTTGAGGCCGTTGGAGAGATTATTGGAGAGAAAAAGCCCCTTCTCTCTATACCCCCAAGCATTGGGTACCTCGCCGGCCAACTGCTCGGAAAACTGGTAGGCGATGTCTTGATCACTCGTGAGGAGATTGAGGGTCTTATGGCTGATCTTCTCTTCGTTGATTCCCCTCCAACGGGAGAAACAAAATTGACCCAGTGGGCGAGAGAGCATGCCGGGTCGCTGGGGAGAACCTATACAAGCGAACTTAGGCGGAGAAAAAATCGGGAAGCTGAATACAGAAGCAATTAGTTAGCGGCTTCTCCTGGGGAGCCAAAAAGAAAGAAGCCGGATCGTTGTGGGGGTACTTTCAATCGATCAGATCATCGAATTCATCTGGTGTTTCAATGTCTTCCAGCACTAGGCTGACTCTATCCTGAAGCGTTTTTCTATTAGGTCGGCGCTGTCCCATCGTTTTCAATCTCTCCATAAGAGTCTCTCCAACCGCTCCAGAGATTCTTTTTAGCTCCTCCCTAGATACCTTCACCCCTCTCTCGAACCAGACCATCGCACCGTATCCGACGGCCACAGTCGTCCCCGCGGCGACGGCGGCCGATAGAATCCATCCCGGTGGACCACCGAACTTGCTCAATTCATAGAACAGGGTCCTCCCGAGCATCCCCGCGCCGAACGTCACGATTAATTCGCGTGCACGCTGCAGCGTGATTTTCTTTCCATAGATTCTTGCGATCCCCAGCACAAGCGCCGCTTGAACTCCTAAAAGGGGGATGAAATCAATAAACGGCAGGGGAGTAATCGCGATCGCTGCTGCCGTAGAAGACGCCCGCCCAATCGCTGTTTGTGCCAAATCCCAGCGGTAGGCTGGAAGAGCCTTTCCCAATGCCGCGACGATCCTGGGTTCGCTCTTTGCAATCGCCAAGAGAATGTCTACCAGCCCTTCCCCCTTCTTCGCGCTCAGGGGAATGATCTGCTCGACCCCAATTCCCAGGCCGGCCGCTGCTCTCCCCAGCACTTCCGGTTTCTCCCTACCAATCAGGTCCATCTTATTCAATGTGACGATGATGGGTTTGTTGAGATCACGAAGATCCTGGAACAGCGCCTCCTCCGGCTCCCGTATGCCATGAGTAGCATCGAACATGGCCACAATTACATCTGCTTCAGCGGCAGCTTCAAGAGCCTTTTCTTTTTCAACAATTCCTACTCTTCCAGCTGCATCCGCCCCTGGCGTGTCAACGATGAGAAAAA
>JAUWFP010000064.1 GCA_030606845.1 Anaerolineales bacterium
TTAGTCGCAGCCTTTGAAGCCGCCAGTCGATCCTCTAAGAGGTGAACCACCGACTGGAGAGCCGGATGCGGGAGATCCGCACGTCCGGTTCGGAGGGGGGAGGGACCGGGAACTCAACCGGTTCTTCCTACCCCTATCACAAAAACCGACAACTCCCCTCTAGCGTTGGAAGAACCACAGAGTCCATTCCATGAGCACGGTTATGTTCTATAGAGACATCTCTTAGTCTATCGAAGGCGTGGTTTCCTGATGCAACCAATATTTGCCATGGTCCCTCCCAGCTTGTAAGAAACGCGAGATTTGATAAGCTATTGCCACATGTAAATGGTCACCTGAAAAGTGTTTCCCAAATATCCAGGCTTGCATTACGACGGCCTCGTTTCCGTGAGGGATGCAGCCAGAGATAACACAGGGGCAACATCTATGACAAAATTCATCGCCGCACTCGACCAAGGTACAACCAGTACGCGCTGCATGCTCTTCGATCGCCATGGAGCGGTAGCAGCACGCGCACAAATGGAACATCAACAGATCTACCCACAGCCGGGCTGGGTGGAGCACGATGGTCTGGAGATCTGGGATAACGCGCAGGAGGTGATGCGCGCAACTGTCGCCCAGGTTGGTTTGGCACCCGGTGAAATCGCGGGGATGGGGGTCACCAATCAGCGGGAGACGACGATCGTGTGGGATCGAAAATCGGGAAAGCCGTACGGAAACGCCATCGTCTGGCAGGACACGCGCACAAAGGAAATCTGCAGCCAACTCGCAGAGCAGGGGGGGATTGATCGCTTTCGATCGAAGACTGGCTTGCCGCTCGCTACGTATTTCTCTGGGCCCAAGCTCAAATGGATTCTCGAAAACATTGAAGGTGTTCGTCGGGCGGCTGAACAAGGCGAGGCTCTCTTCGGCACTATCGACAGCTGGCTGATCTGGAATTTGACCGGTGGACCGCAAGGCGGCGCGCACGTCACCGATGTGACCAACGCCAGCCGCACAATGCTTATGGACCTGGAGAAGCTCACCTGGAACCCCGGTATTCTAGAGATTCTGGGCATCCCCGAGGGTATGCTACCGAGGATTGTCCCCTCCTCCGATCCCGAGCCATGGGGGCACACCCTCGAGGAGGGTCCCTTCGCGGACAACGTCCCCGTTTGCGGCGACCTGGGAGATCAGCAAGCTGCGCTGGTCGGTCAGACATGTTTTGGAGCAGGGGATGTGAAAAACACCTATGGGACTGGTTGTTTCATGCTGCTTAACACCGGCGAGGAGATCATTCATTCGCAGAGCGGATTGATCACAACCGTGGGCTACCAGTTAGCGGGTGCATCCCCGGCATATGCGCTGGAGGGCTCGATTGCCATCGCCGGGGCGCTGGTGCAATGGCTTCGGGACAATCTTGGTTTGATAGAGAGTGCTCCAGAGGTTGAAGCGCTTGCCGAGTCCGTGGATGATAACGGGGGGATTTACTTTGTACCGGCTTTCTCCGGACTATTCGCCCCGCACTGGCGGTCGGATGCACGCGGGGTGATCGCCGGGCTGACGCAGCACACGAATCGCGGCCATCTTGCCAGGGCGGCGTTGGAGGCGACTGCATACCAGGTGCGGGAAGTGCTGGAGGCTATGGAGAAGGATTCGGGCGTGCGGTTAACCTCCTTGAAAGTCGATGGTGGAATGGTCTACAATGGGCTTCTTATGCAATTCCAAACGGATATCCTGGGTGTTCCGGTTGTTCGCCCTAAGATCGCTGAGACAACATCGCTGGGCGCTGCTTATGCAGCCGGACTCGCGGTAGGTTTCTGGAGCGATCTGGAAGAACTGCGCGCTCATTGGCAGGTGGATAAGACCTGGGAGCCGGAGATGGCTCGAGCCGAGAGCGAAAAACTCTATCGCGGTTGGCAGAAGGCCGTCCAGCGAACCCTCGATTGGGTGGAATAGTTTCGTGACGCTGGTCATTGTCAGGAACATTCGAAGAGATCGACAGTGATCATGGGAGCTCTATTTTAACTTCGTGATTCCGTAGCAATTAGAGGATACATGTCAAATTCCAATTCTATGATAGGGCTGAAGTATCCATGGCCTTAATGCAGAAGGTTGAGTTTTCACTCATCGCCCAGGCCGGGTTCACTTCTGACCACTGCTTGAAGTGCAACATTTGCACGGCGGCTTGTCCCGTGATGAACGTCACGGATCAGTTCCTGGGGCCGAAGGCGGTGGGGCCACAGGCCGAGCGCTTCCGTCATCCCAAGTTGCCAATCCCGGAGGCCACCGTCTCCTGGTGCTCGGGATGCGGGACTTGCTCACGGGTTTGTCCGCATGGCGTCTCCGTGACGGAAATGAACGTGCAAGCAAAAGCTCGCCTTACGGCACAGCGGGGTGCGCCTTTGCGCGATCACTTCATCTCTCGTCCGGAAATGCTGGGGCAGATCAGCAAGCCATTTGCGGGAATCGTAAACTCCACGTTAGAAAACTCGCTCGCCCGCTTCTCGTTAGAGAAGCTGTTCGCCATCCATCGCCGTGCTCCCTTGCCGAAATTCGCGGCGCGCACATTTCGTGAGCGCTTCCCAGAATATTGTGTGAAGACGCCTTCTGAGCAGGTAGATCCGGGAAAGGTGATCGTCGCCTATTTCCACGGATGCAGCACGAATCACTACGAGCCGGAGTTGGGCGAGATCACCATTGCCGTGCTCGAAGCGTTGGGATGCGCAGTTCTGCTTCCCCCGCAGAATTGCTGTGGACTCCCACTGCAATCGAATGGTTTATTCCGACAGGCAAGGCGCTATGGCGAAGCGAATATCCGTCACTTGATCCCCTTCGCAGAAAATGGAATCCCGATTGTAGGCACATCGACATCCTGTACGTTGGAACTCAAGCATGAGTATCGTGCAGTCCTTGGTTTGGCAGGCCGCGATTTCGATCTTGTCGCAGAGTGGACGCGAGACATCTTCGAATTCATATTGGAGGAATTCGGCGAAGCGATCGATGATGTCGAACTCAAGCCTGTCCCCAGGCGAGTGCTTTACCATGCGCCCTGCCAGCTTAAGAGCCATTGCATCGGGACGCCGGCATTGGAGATCCTTAAACGAATCCCTGAGCTTGATATCGTGCTTTCGGAATCAGAATGCTGCGGGGTTGCTGGCACCTACGGCGTCAAGCTCGAGCGCTATCAAATATCGTGCGATGTTGGCGAACACCTCTTCCAACAAGTTGAGCAAGCAAAAGTGGACATCGTGGTAACGGATTCGGAGACCTGCCGCTGGTGGATCTCCCAACATACGGGGATCCAGGCGCAGCACCCGATTGAAGTGTTGGCCGGAGGGTTAGGTCTTTGACTTGAACCCGATCAGGGTAATTAGTTCTTGAGTGATTCACTCTTGCGAACACCGCTCAAGTTGATTAGAATTCGTATATTGAAAGATCGAATGGCGACGTAGCTCAGTTGGCAGAGCAGACGAATCATAATCGTCGGGTCGTTGGTTCAAGTCCAACCGTCGCCACCTGCAACCTCACCATCCGGGCAGATCGGATTGCCGAGAGCACTTTTCCTCATAGTTTGTAAACATATAATTTTGGAGGCAGGAAGCTTTGCTTCTGGTCGCAGGCTTATCCCGCGCCTTGGGGTTTCCGCGAGAGTTCAGGATCCTTGCTTGAATGCAGAGTCGTTGGGAATTTCCTCGCATCGTTTTTAATCTCAGAATGGACAAGCGGACGCTCGAACAAGAAAACAGCTGGATGGGAACCCCATCCAGCTGTTCGAGTCGCTGGGTTCAGGCTCAGACCTGAGACTTCGGGGGAACCTTCTTCCTCCTCCTAATAACAGATTGTGCACCCGCTGTAGCGTTTGCGATTTGCCCTCCGGCGAGGCTGTCCATTGGATAGATGATGATCATCGCACTCTCTTCTTTGGACATTTCCAGAAGCGCTTGTATCTGCCGCAGCTCCATCGTGCCTTCCTGTTCTGAGAGTTTCTGGCTGGCCTCAGCAAGGGCCTCGGCGACCTCCAGCTCGGCATGTGCCTGGATGCGTTTGGCTTCAGCGCTTCGTTCGGCGCGAGCGATCACGGCGAGTTCCTCGACGAGGGATGATGGAGCAGTAACATCTGTGATGCGCACCGCGCGCACATTTACACCGTAATCCGTCGCTGCAGCATCGATCTCTGCTTTGAGCATAGAGCTGATCTTCTCCGTCTCACTAAGCAGCCTTACCAGTTTACTTTTGCCAATCGTGCTTTTTAACGCCTCCATCGAAGCCCATTCGGTCGTCTTCCAATAATCGCTTACGGCGATAGCGGCTTTCACTGGATCTTCCACTTCGAGTTCGACGGCCGCGGTGATGTCCACCGGGATGTTGTCCTCTGTGAGCGTCCTCGTCGCCTTGACCTCATAGGTGATAATCCGGGTATCGATAATGCGAGCCACGGAATACAGGAAAGGGGGAACGATGAATAATCCCGGGCCACGTGCCCCGACGGATTTCCCCAAACGAAGCAGAACCATACGCTCCCATTCTGGTAGAACATAAAACATACCCGCCAGAACATTCGCGAGCCAGAGAATTACGATTGTCTTTAGGATCCCATATCCGAGGGGACCTATAAGGAGGGCAGCTCCAGAACCTGCCATCCCGGTCCAGAAGGTCCGGAAATTAGGCAGTGCAATCAGCCACCAGAGTGGGACGAAAACGATAAGACGAACAAGGTTACGGATAAACAGCTGTACAGGATTGACTCGACGTCGCATATTAATGATCTCCTTTTTGGGTGATTGGGTGCCGCTGGCTCCTTCGAGAGCCTTAACAACCTTCAAGAATTGTTGCGCAGAACTCGCCATGTACTCCTCCTAACTGATCCTGATAGAAAGGGAGCTTATATAGGATGTCAGCACCCTTGAATGTGAGCATAGGGCCTACGTTGCATTCTTTGATGACGCAAACCTGATAACTAGCAGACGTCTTCAGAGATGAGCTCGTTGGTGTCTACTAACTGCCATGGGTGATTGGTCTGCTACTCTTTCGGCTTCAGGCAATCCCCTGGAACAGAGTCATCCAGGGGAAGATCTCGGGGACAAGGAGCTCATCGATAAACCGCGGCCTATCCATCACACCACCCGGGGTTGAATGATCCGAGCGTCGCGGAATGTGGTCCAAGCGTTGTGGACAAAACCAGGAAAAGGCTTGATAGCGCCAGATATCTTAAGGCGAAAATCCTCTCGATGACGTGCTTTGCTTTTCTATCCTTTAACTGATCCGGCTGTCAGCCCTCTCACGAAGTATCGCTGCAGTGCAAAGAAAACGATCAGAGGGATGAGCATCGTGATAAAAGCGCCGGCCGTGAGCACATGCCACGCTTCCCCTCGTTCTCCGACCAGAGCTGCAAGTCTGGAAGTTACGACTGTAACTTCCTTTTTTGTACCTAAGAAAACGAGAGCCACCAGAAGATCGTTCCAAACCCACAGGAACTGGAAGATGGCGAAGGAGGCGATGGCTGGCACCGAGAGGGGCAGGACCAATCGCGTGAATGTCGTCAGGGGTGAGGCGCCATCCACCCGGGCTGATTCGATGATCTCCTCCGGCAGGGAGGAGATATAGCCATACAATAAAAATACCGCCAGCGGCAGCCCGAATCCTGTGTGTGCCAGCCAAATCCCCAAGAAAGTCCCATTCAGGTCCAATTGGGTATATAGGCGCAGCAAGGGGATCAAGGACATCTGCAAAGGTACCACCATTAAGCCAACAACGACCACGAAAAGAAGAGATTTCCCGGGGAATTCCATCCACGCGAAGGCATACGCGGCAAAAGCCGCGATTGTGATTGGAATGACCACCGAAGGGATGGTAACGAGCAGACTGTTGAGGAAGGCGTCTCCCATTGCGTCCGTCGTAAGAACTCTCTGGTAATTTGCGAGCGTCCACTGAGCGATCTCGAAGGGGTGTTCAAATACCGTCCACCAGCCCGATGATTGAATATCGATCTGCGGTCTTAGCGAACTGATCAGCAGCCCAACTGTTGGGAGCGTCCAGATGAAAGCGATGATGATGATGGTGATTCGAAGAGGGAGATTCGACAGGAAACGGCTCATCCAACCTCCCGAGTCCTTTCGCCGTGTTTGATCCGTCACACTCATCGGGTTATCTCCTGGCTTCACGTATATTGCGAACGTTGTAGATCATCGCTGGAATGACGGCTATCAGCAGGAGTATTGCTAATGCGCTGCCGCGTCCGAAGTTTCGAAAGACGAACATCTCGCGAAACATCCTGTTGGCGATCACTTCAGTGTCGTTCTGCCCGCTGGTCATCACATACACGATATCAAAGATCTTTAGCACCATGATCAATACCGTGGTCGCAATGGTTATGAGCGTTCCCCGAATGTAGGGAATGATGACCCCGAAGAAAATCCTCACTTCGTTCGCACCGTCGATACGGGCCGCTTCCAGCAATTCTGCTGGGACACCTTTCACAGCCGCCGAGATAACCACCATAGCGAAACCGGTGAGGATCCAGATCATGATGATGATTAAGAAGAAATTATTCCAGGGCTTAAGAATCAGCCAACCCTGCGGTTCACCGCCGAGGGCTGTGACGATCGAGTTTAATAAACCAATCTGTGGCCTAGGCGATGGTTGATAGCTATAGATGAACTTCCATATCACGCTGGCACCCACAGCCGAGATAGCCATAGGGAGGAAGATGATCGATTTTGCAACAGATTCCCACCTGCCAATTCGATCTACCATTACCGCAATGATCAACCCCAGGGAGACGACGAAACCGGTCACAAACACCAACCATAATAAATTGTTTCGAAACGCAATCAACATGTCTGGGCTGGTGAGGGCGAAGATGTAATTATCCACGCCGACAAAGTTTACCGACCGAGCATCGAAGAAGCTGAGATAAATCGTTCGAACTAAAGGGTACACCAAGTACAATCCAATGACCGCGAGCGCAGGTCCCACGAATACGAAAGGTCGCACAGTATCCCCTATGCCTTGAGGGAGCAGCGACACCAGATTATCGGTGATGAGGTAGAGAGCCCAAACAGCACCCACGCCGATGATGAGCGCGACAAGACCGATGAGCAGCTTGTTCGCATCAGTGTCGCGCATGTAGATAAAACTCCAGCGCAGCACCAAGAAGGCAATCACAGGCACGATCAATGAGACGATGATGCGCAAGGGACCCGTTGTAAAGATGCTAGCAGCTTTGCTGGGCTGCTCTTCGTGTTGAACTGCTTCTTCCATCTTGTCCCTCCTTGAATGTCTAGAGAGAGAGCAGGACAGCCTGTGGAAGGCTGTCCTGCTTATCCTCAAGTACCTAAACTACTCTCTATACAGCACGGTCGACTTATCACTCAGGCCAGCTGGCGTCGATCGCTTGAAGTACGGTTCCAAGGTCATCGCCATTCACAAAGTCGACCATTCCGGTCCAGAAGCTGCCTGCGCCCACCTCACCGGGCATCAGGTCAGATCCATCAAAGCGGAAGGTGTCTGCGTTGGTAAGAATTTCAGCAAAACCCGCTTTGGTTGCGTCGGGATACCAATCGATAGGTACACCTTTCATCGCAGCGAGGGCGTTTCCTGCTTTAACTTCTGCCTCGATGGATTCGGGTGTAAGCATGAATTTTACAACCTCGCGAACGGCTGGGGTGTCATTGCCCATGCTGATCAGGTTGCCGGAGCCAAGCACTGGCTTACCAAAGTCATCGCCGATTGGGGGCAGATAGAAGTAATCGACATCAACTCCCATCTCGTAGCCCTCGGGGAAGAAGTTGGGTATGAAGCTCGCCTGGCGGTGCATGTAGCAGCTTGGCGGATCATCGAAAAGTGGCAACGGTGAATCACCGAAGAAGGTAGTCAGGATGCTGGTCGTGCCACCCAGGACGTAGTCCTCGTTGAACCAGATGCTGGACAGAACGTCGAACGCGTTTCTAACCTCGGGGGAATCGAACTTGAGCTCACCGCGCGTCCACGCATCATATTTCTCGGGTGAGGCGGTTCGGAGCATGATGTCCTCGATCCAGTCGGTTCCCGGCCAGCCTGTGGCGCCACCGCTCTCGATGCCGATGCACCACGGTATGCTGCCGTCGGCAACGATCTGGTCGGAGAGAGCAATCAGCTCGTCCCATGTCACAGGTACTTTGTAGCCGGCTGCGTCAAATTCGGCCTTTGGATACCAGACCAGGCTCTTGACATCCGCGCCATGCCACACGCCGTACACTTTTCCATCTACGGAGCCCAGATCGATCCAGGATTGCGTATAAGCCGCGCTCATTTCTTCATCCGTGATGAACTCGCCTAGATCAACCAAGAACCCGTCCTTAGCCATACTGGCCATCAAGCCCGGCTGTGGGAAGTTAAGTATGTCATAGGGATCCCCGGCCTCGGCTCGCACGACTGCCAGCGTTTCGAAGTCTCCAGAACCCTCCACCACGACGTCGATGCCGGTGCGCTCTTCGAAGCCGACGAAGTTCTGCTCGAAGACAACTAACTGTTCCTCACCCCCTGCGCTGAAGATCGTTACAACCTCACCAGAGAGGTCGTCGGCTGCTCCGCCGCAAGCGGTTAGGATTAGCGACGTCATAATAAGGAGACTCAGTAGTAAATATTTTTTCTTCATCTTTCTTTTCCTCCAAAGTAATGGTTCCGAATGCTTCTTGTTTTAATTAGTGAATGGTTTCTCGTCCTCTAGGCTGTTCCTCCTCTCTTGGGTGGCGATCTAAGCGCCCCCTGAAAAACCAGGGTTTAACGTACGGGTACTTTCCGCCCAGGTTAACCCCTGGTTTGCTAGTCCTCCGACAGCGAAGAATCCTGTGAAAAAAAGAACTCAACCGGGTGGTGCCGTTGTGTTGCGAATAATAAGCTCTGTAGGAAGGGTTTCACATTCGGGTTCTCGTAAAGGATCCTGCATTACTTCCAATAATAGTCTAACGCCTTTCTCCCCAGATTCAACTAAGAGCTGACGCATAGTCGTTAAACCCAGGTGTTCAGCAATTTCCACATCATCGTATCCAATGACGGATAAATCCTCAGGGATGCGCAGACCGGTCTCGCGCGCGGTCTCCAACACGCCAATAGCCTGCGTGTCGCTAGCGGCGAAAATCGCTGTCGGTCTATCTGGCATCCGCAGCATCTCTGCTGTAATGATCTTCGCATCAGAACGACTATGTTCTCCATGCCGATGCATCTCTGGGCACGGGTTGATTCCCGCAGCTGCGAGTGCCTGACAATACCCATTGAAGCGTGCACGGCTGGCTGAAAACGGAAATGGATCTTCAAGTACATCGCTGATGTAGCCGATGTTCGTGTGCCCAAGATCGAGGAGGTGTTGCACGGCTTTGCGCCCACCCTCGATATCGTCTACAACGATGCGGTTGAAATCATGGAGTACGGGATCGTTAACATCGATAAAGACGAGGGGTATGCCGGATTTTCTGAAGAGTTCCGCATCCTTTTCCGAAAACGGCAGTGAGATAATCAGGACGCCATCCACCCGTTCACGGCGAGCTAATTCCTTGAAGGCTGCGACACGACGTTCTGGGGTCTCGATATTAGCGACGATTAAGTCATATTCTGTACCGGATATCGAATAAGTGATGCCCCGCAAACGTTC
>JAUWFP010000105.1 GCA_030606845.1 Anaerolineales bacterium
TTGGGATGATCCGTTCCCGGCAGCGTTCGATAGGGAATACCATCCCCATCAACATCGCGATAGCGAGCAAATTCCCCGACCTTCTCCAGATCTTCAGCTGTGAGAACCTTCCCGCGATCCATCGGCTGGTCAGGATAATCAAAGGGTTTTGACATCCATAGATTCATCCCCAAATCCAAATCACTGAGCACAAAAATCGGAGCTTGCAGCCGTTCAGCGATATCAAAAGATCTCCAGCCGAACTCAAAACACTCCTCGATATTTCCAGGTATCAGCATGATCTGCTCTGTATCGCCATGCCCCAAGAAGCGAGTAAAAAGAATGTCCCCCTGAGATGTGCGCGTCGGCAAACCTGTGCTCGGTCCCATTCGCTGTACATCCCAGATAACGATTGGGATTTCCGTGTAATAGGCAAGGCCGGCCAATTCTGCCATCAGAGAGAGGCCCGGGCCAGAGGTTGTGGTCATTGCTCTCGCCCCCGCCCAACCAGCGCCAACAATCATACCGATCGCTGCTATTTCGTCTTCTGCTTGAATAATGGCGTAGGTTTGCTTACCCGTACCCTCATCTTTACGCAGTCTGGGCAGATTGGATTGAAGTGCTTCGGCCAAGCTGGAGCCAGGAGTAATTGGATACCATGCGATAAAGGTGATCCCACCAAAAATCGTCCCTAGAGCTCCGGCGGTATTCCCATCGAGCATAATCATGCCTTCGGTTTGGTTATCCCGCTCGACGACGTATTTATCCTCTTTGGCCAAATTCTCGCGCGCCCAAAGGGCTGAAGCATCTACGATTTGCATATTGAGCTCGATAGCTTTATCTCGACCTTTAAAGTGGGTTTCTAACGCTTCCCGAATCTCTCCGATCTCAATTCCCAGCATCTCCGAAACCACACCAACATAGACCATATTGCGCATGTAGTTCACGAGTTTTCGCGGAGGATTCTGCTCTTTGATGATCTGCTTAACCGGAACGGGATAGAAGACAACATCGTCCCGGATTTCGGGAACTTCAAATTGGTCAGGGTAGAAGCACACGCCCCCCTCTACCAGGTCGTTCAGATCTTCGTCGAAGGTTTCGGGATTCATCCCAATGAGTATTTCCATCTTATCGCGCCGCGCGGTAAATCCATCTTTATTAGCACGAACTGTAAAGTACGTCGGCATACCCTTGATATTCGATGGAAACAGGTTTTTTCCACTGACAGGTATCCCCATGTGAAATAAAGCCCGGATCAATGCCAGGTTTGCGGTCTGGCTGCCGGAGCCATTGACCGTGGCAATGACCATGGAGAAATCATTAATGATTTTCTCCTGCGCAGCGCTGGTAGCTTGCGCCTCGTTTTTTGCCGCTTTCTTATTCATATTTTATTTATTTCTCCTCAATTCTCCGTTACGCTGGAGAATGTCCCCCATGATCGGTTCAACCTTTCGGTCAGTTTAATCGAACCCTCATCTACGCAACAACAAAACTTTCGCATCTGTTTCCCAGGTCGAATCTCACCGAATCCCGCTGTATAGGTGATTTCAAGGTGCTCCCGCCGTTAACAGGCACCACAATCGAGTTCCTTTGCGAGCTTTCTAAGTGTTGGAGGATGCTTACCGGATGCGGAAGCATAGGCAACGAGGTTTTTCAGGAATTCCGGGCTACGTGTGAACTTCATGGGACTCTGCCGACAAGATCAAATTCGCCGAATTCATACGCTAGAAACAACAAGAGTGGAGTTTACCACCCTGTCCAGGCATGGTCAACAAATAATCACAGCAACACGTCCTGAGGAACATCAGATCCCTTCCACAGCATTCTTCATACATAGATTATGTTCCTGAACTCAATCCTGGCGATCTGGTTCATTCATAGAAAGAGATCCCAAACAACACCGGGTATACGTTTATTCGCAGCCGCACGACCTATTTGGTAAAATCATTCGGTGCTATTGCGAACCATTATGATCGTATTCAAGATCCTAATCTGGGGTTTACTCGCCGTCTTTCTTCTCAGCCTTCCTCGCTGGATTCTCAGCGCGCACTACGCTGGGCGAATCCTTTCACCCGAGGAAGCTCGAAACATGCCCACTGCAGTCGTTTTCGGCGCTGGGCTTCGCCGTGATGGCCGCCCGACGACAGTTCTGGCAGATAGAGTCTCAACCGCGGTTTCGCTCTACCAACAGGGTAAAGTAAAAACCATTCTCATGAGCGGTTCATCCAATAAATCTGGCTATAATGAAGCTGCGGCGATGCTTGAATTTGCCCTGCAGCTCGGAGTCCCCCAGGATGATATCCTTGTCGACTCCGAAGGCGATCGCACTTATCTAACCTGCGCCCGTGCGAAGAATGTTTACGGCGTGGAGCGCGCGCTTCTGGTTTCTCAGCGCTACCACTTGCCGAGAGCGCTGATTCTCTGCGATGCATTATCCATTGAGTCTGAAGGCGTAGCTGCCGATCTTCGATCGTATTCCGCCCAAACAATCTGGTCCGCGCGCGAGATCGGCGCAACATTCCGCGCCCTTTGGGAAGTGGGGAGATTGAAAACCGTGGTAATCTGTGACAAAATCTTGAAAAAGGATCACTCATAAGATGATCAGTCGAGAGGAAGCCCAATCCATTCTGGATGAATTCATACAGAATGAAAATCTAAAACGACACATGTATGCAGTCGAGGCGGCGATGCGCGATTACGCCCTTGATTTCGGCGAAGATCCCGATTATTGGGGTTTAGTGGGATTGCTGCACGATTTCGATTGGGAGATCCACCCCACCCTTGAAGCGCATCCACAAGAAGGTGTCCCAATTCTGCGTGCACGCGGCGTCCCGGAGGACATTATCCAATGCATCCTCAGCCATGTCGATTACACGGGCGTCCCCCGAGACACCCTGATGGCAAAATCCTTGTATGCATGTGACGAAATCACCGGTTTGATCACCGCTGCTGCACTGGTCCGCCCCTCGAAATCCATCCTTGATCTAAAAGTGAAATCGATCAAGAAGAAATGGAAAGATAAACGCTTCGCAGCGGCAGTGGACCGGGATGAAATCGAGAAAGCCGCTGAAGAGCTTGGCGTGGAGCTTTGGAGCCACGTCGACCATGTGCTTTGTTCCATGCAGCGAATCGCGGATGAAATCGGCCTAGGGGGTTAGGACACTATTATGGTTTGTTCTGGTTTAACCCCTACCAAAGTTTCTTGAACCTTTCATTGAATCACATCAGGGATTTCTCGGTCGCCGCTGCGCGGCTCTGTCGAAATGACACCAGTTAACATGGTTTGCCTACAAATGTCATTTCGAGCGAAGCGAGAAATCCCTAGGATGCTGCTCATGATGACTCCTCCTTTGAAACAGACACCATCCCTGGGTGACGAAGCCCACCTCTTAATGTCATTGCGAGCAAAGCGAAGCAATCTCATCCTTCCTTGCGCGGAGATTGCCACGTCGCCCTAACGGGCTCCTCGCAATGACAAAAGCGGGAGGGGTTTTTCCATCGCTAAATATCATGCTGCCGTTTCGATTCCACCCCCGTAAATGCCGGGGACTTCGCTCAGTATAAATTCCGCGAAGCATCTCGTTCTACGAACAGAAAGGTTCTCCTTGCAAGGAACGAGATTCTTCGTCGCTCCGCTCCTCAGAATTACACTCACCAAGAACCCGTCATCTCTTGTGAAACGAGAAATACTTGTGATGCTGCTCGTGAGAACTCCTCCTTTGAAACAGACACCATCCCTGAGTGACGAAGCCCACCTCTTAATGTCATTGCGAGCAAAGCGAAGCAATCTCATCCTTCCTTGCGCGGAGATTGCCACGTCGCCCTAACGGGCTCCTCGCAATGACAAATGCGGGAAGGATTCTGCATCGTGAAATGTCATGCTGCCCTTTCAGCTCAACTCAGAATATCAATATAATCTTCCTTTGCAGCTTATTTGGGTGCTGCCGCCCATACTGGTATAATTGCTCGGCTTGGATGAAAGGTACAAACACAAAAATGAGCGACGATAAAAACAAGACCGTATCCACCCCTAGCATTTGCCCAGTATGCGGAGCAAAACTCGCCGCAGGCGTTTCCCGGTGTGAAATCTGCGGCTCCGCTGTGAAGAGCGCTCCTGCACGAGGGCGTCGAAGAGGGGCTTCTCCGGTTACATTATCCCTCCCGGCTGCATTAGGCATTTTGCTCCTTTTCACCGTCCTCGCCGTCGGATTAACCTATCTAGCGATGCGCGGCCTAGGCGTAGGGACTCCCGAGGTTGACGAGGCGACACCGACACTAACGCCGACGGAGACCGCTACGTCCGAGCCCACGCTGACCAGCACGCCGGTCTTCACTCCCACCCCACTTCCACCCATTGATCACATCGTTGATTCAGGTGATTCGTTACTTGCGATTGCGGTTCGCTACGACGTTTCGATTCAATCGATCCTCCAGCTCAACCCAGGCTTGAATAGCGAGAGTATCTTGACAGTTGGCCAGCATTTGAGTATTCCCCAACCAACTCCGACACCCTCTCCCGAGCCAACGTCAACCCTGCCTCCAGCGGCGGCGACAATCGCTGCCTGTGATATCGTTGTCTACACCGTAGAAGCCAACGACACGCTCGGTGCCATCGCCGCCAATTACAATGTGAACCTTCGGGGGATCATGGAATTCAACGATATGGCGAGCGAGACGGTTTTCCTTGGTCAAATCCTGAAGATTCCTCTATGCGAACGAAATCCCACTCCAGGTCCGACGCCAACACCGACGCCTCCGCCACCTTATCCCGCACCGAACCTGCTCTTGCCGCAGGATGGATCACCCTTCTCGCTGGCGCAAGATACGATCACTTTACAGTGGGCATCCGTGGGTGAACTACGGGAAAACGAGTTTTACCGCATCAATGTGGTGGACATCACTGAAGGCTCCGGCACACGCATGATCATCGATTACGTTAAGGATACGAAGTACATCGTTCCAACGTCCTTCCGTCCTAACGAATCCGTTCCACACATCATGCGCTGGTGGGTTGATGTCGCCCGACAGACGGGAGTCACTGCAGGTGGAGAACCCAGCTACACTTCAGGAGGCGCTGCCAGTATGAAACGCGTGTTTACCTGGTCCGGCGCTACGCCTGAGGTAACTCCAACGCCATAATCTCGTTCAACCAGCAACACTGCATATGTTAAACATAAGGGGCTGTCCGACACGGACAGCCCCTATTATTATCGTCGCACCCATGAGTACACTTTATTCTGAGATCATGATCTTTTCCGCCTCTTCGTAGAGACGTAGCATGCTACGTCTCTACACATTCCGAATATTTTGTCCGTAAACGTGTTGGAAATTGCACATCGCGAGAGACATGAGAACCAACGGCTTACTTCGTCAGGTCTTGAAAACGGATCCAAAACGGGCCGACACATTGGTCGGCCCCTACGGTTTATTTAGTACCCTCAAATTCATTATTTCCAGATGATTGCCACTACTTCGCCGATCATCCAGGTCGTATGTGTAAACATTATGGCTATGCGCATTTTACTGGGGTGAAATAAGCTCGATCAGGACGAAAACCAGAGCTTGCCCACATGCTCGAACTCGGGCGCATCACGATCGAAGGGACGGTCTTCCACGCGAATCCCTTTCCCCTCCTCGACGCTTCCGATTACCCACACAGGAGCTGCCTTGGAGACCGCCTGCTCGAGAAACGCACCCAGGTACTTCTCCGGCACTGCGATCAACAACCCTCCTGATGTCTGTGCATCGAACAAGAGCAGCTGATTGTATTCATCGATCGTTTCCTCAAATTGCACCCGATCGTTTAAATACATCTTGTTTTCTACGCTGCCACCGGGGAAGTTACCAGCTTCAGCATACACTCTCGCACCGCCCAGGAAAGGGATGGAAGGGAGATACAACCGCATTCCAACGCCGGAAGCATCCGCCATTTCCATCGCATGGCCCAGCAGGCTAAAACCTGTCACATCTGTGGCCGATTTTACACCGGATGCATGTGCGAGGGCTAAAGCCTCGTTATTCAAGCGCTTCATCCAGCCTACAGCTTGAACAATGTCCTCCTCCTGAGCTGTACCATTCTTCAGCGCAGTCGTCGTCACCCCTGTCCCTAATGGCTTCGTTAGAACGAGAATATCCCCCACCTCGGTTCTCGCCTTGGTGAGCAATTTGCTAGTTTGAACTAACCCAACTCCAACGAGACCATATTTCGGCTCATCATCCTGGATGGTATGCCCTCCAGCAATCACGGCACCTGCTTCTCGTACCTTTTCTGCACCGCCGCGGAATATCTCTGAAACGACATCAGTCGATAGGGATCCCGGCATCGCGGCGACGTTCAACGTCAGGATCGGGTATGCACCCATGGCATATAAATCGGAAAGAGCATTCGCTGCTGCGATCGCACCATAGTCGTACGGGTCATCGACGACAGGCGTGAAGAAATCGATCGTCACCACCAGCGAACGCTCATCGTCCAAGCGCCAGACTGCCGCATCGTCTGGGGAGCTTAAACCCACCAGAAGATCGGGAAAATCATCTGTGTGAAATATATCCCGCAGAGGGCGCAGAACCTGCGCCAGCGCATCAGCGCCTAGTTTCGACGCTCAACCCGCGCACGATGATAGGCTCGTCAACCGTATTTGACGTCCGGAGACACTTCGAGGGTGTCCAGCATTCTCATCCACAAATTCGCTCCTGAGAGAATCCGATAGTTGCAAATTGCAAGAACTAAACCCTATTCCTGGTTCACTGAGCTTTCCGGCAGCAGATCGCCGATCTCTTTTTGAGGGGGTTTCACAAAGAAAGCTGAAATCACAAAAGCAAAGCCGATAGCCGCAATGATCCCCGCTTGGACCATGATCTTTTGGGTTACCTGACGAAACAGTGCGTTTGCTAGATCCACTCCAATGGCTAATATTTCCGGTTTCACACTTACCGGCACTGAAAAATCTATAAGCCGTGGGAACACCCACCCGAGGATCGGGAGCGACAGCGCGCTGAAGCTCAGGCCAATAAGCCCCGTCAACAACAGTGGCACACCCCACCACAACAGCCAGTCGCGAACAGAACGAACCGCAAAGACGGTCATAAGAAACAAAAACGCAAGTGGAATTAGAAAACCGAAACGCAGTAAACTTCGCACGAGGAAGAAGGACTGTATCGGGTCATCGCCAAATTCCTTGATGTCCGTTGAGCCTG
>JAUWFP010000222.1 GCA_030606845.1 Anaerolineales bacterium
CCCGGACCTCATTATGAAATTCGCACGTCCCCTACGAGACGAGATTGATATGATGCGTTCCGAAATATGCATCACCGGCTTCCTGCACCTTGCCGCGTCACGACAGGATAAAATAGAATCGCTTCTTGAAAAAAAGATAACCTCGATAGCTTACGAGCAAGTTGAAGAGGATGACGAATATAAGCCGATCATGGCCCCTTTGAGTCAAATCGGTGGTCGTATGGCCGTTCAGGTCGCAGCGCGCTTTATGCAGAACGATCATGGGGGCCGGGGGATCCTGCTAGGCGGCGCTGCGGGGATCCCTCCTGCCGAAGTTGTTATCATCGGCGGCGGTATTGTCGGCAGTACAGCGGCAGACACTTTCACTCGAATCGGCGCACATGTCACCTTGTTGGATACCGATCTCCAACGTCTCCGCGAGATACAGGAACGTATTCCGTACCCTATCGTTACCATGCTCTCAACGCCGCACAACGTCAAGCGTGCTTGTTTATTCGCCGATGTTCTCGTCGGCGCAGTGCACGTTCCAGGCTCAAGAGCACCTTTGGTTGTATCTAGAGAGACTGTCCAATCCATGAAGCCGCGTGCGCTGATCATCGATATGAGTATCGACCAGGGCGGATGTGTGGAGACTTCACGTCCGACGAATCACGGGAGCCCTATTTACGAGGAGGAACGAATCATCCATTACTGCGTTCCAAATATGTCGGGCGTGTTGGGCCGCACTGCTTCACATGCATTATTCCTAGGTGCATATTCCTACCTTGAGGCGATCGCACTGAAAGGTATCGATGGAGCCCTCGCTGCTATGCCTGCGCTGCACCGCGGACTGAACACAAGGGCTGGCGAAGTAGTCCATTTGAGTCGTCTGGTTGGCGTGGGGGAATAAGACAAATGACTTGGCTTAAAAAGTACGAAACACGCTTAATGACTGCTGATGACGCGGTTAAAACAATCGAATCTAACTGGCGCGTCTTCTTAACGGGGAACTGCTCCGTACCCCAAAAACTCCTGGCTGCGCTTGTAAAGCGAGCAAAGAAACTAGAAAACGTTGAAATCGTCCAGGTTTTGACAATTGGACCGGCGCCGCATGTCGATCCTGAAATGGAAGGCCACATCCGGGTGAACACCCTGTTCATCAGCCACAACATCAGAAAAGCTGTTCACGAAGGGCGTGCGGATTTCACGCCAATATTCTTATCAGAAGTCCCACTTCTCTTCCGTGATGGCCATCTTCCGCTGGACGCCATCCTTCTACAAGTTAGCCCTCCCGACGAGCATGGCTTTTGTAGTTTGGGAATTGAAGCCGGTTTGGTTAAAAGCGCTGCGCAGGGAGCGAATGTCGTCATCGCCGAAATCAATGAACAAATGCCACGTACGCTTGGCGATTCATTCATCCACTTCTCGAAAATCGATTTCGCTGTTTCCGTAAATTATCCGCTGGCTGAGCTCTCGATGGGTAAAATTACGGACTTGAGCATGAAAATCGGCCGCACTATCGCCGACCTTATCGAAGACGGGTCGACGATGCAGATGGGTATCGGTGCAATTCCAAATGCAGTCTTGAACTACCTGGATGACAAAAAAGATCTGGGCGTCCACACCGAACTCTTCTCAGATGGCGTGATCAAGTTAATCGAATCCGGGGTGCTCACGAACGAGAAGAAAACCTTGCATCCTGGAAAAATCATTGCGGGATTTATCCTTGGCTCTAAGAAGCTCTATGACTTCGTCGATGATAACCCCATCATCGAACTCCATCCTACGGAATATGTAAACGACCCATTTGTCATCGCAAAAAACGAGAAAATGGTCTCCATAAACTCCGCGATCGAGGTCGACCTCACGGGTCAAGTCGTTGCCGATAGCATCGGTCCAAAGCTTTACTCCGGCGTCGGTGGTCAATTGGATTTTGTCTATGGAGCCTCGCGCAGTAAAGGCGGAAAACCAATCATCGCCCTGCCCTCAACCGCCACGCCCGGCGGTGGCGCCCCGATCAGCCGCATCGTCTCCATGCTCAATCAAGGCTCAGGTGTTGTGACTACACGCAACCATGTTCACTATGTCATCACAGAGTATGGCGCTGCAAACCTTTATGCCAAAACAATCAAACAACGAGCACGAGCGCTCATCGAAATCGCTCACCCAGATTTTCGTGAAGCGCTGGAACAGGAAGCCAGCGAATTGAATTACCTATGACCCGCAACGCAAAGATCATCGCCACAGTTGGACCTGCCACGAGCAGTCGTGCCCAACTCAAGCGCCTTCTTCAAGCAGGTGTGGATGTAATCCGCTTGAACTTCTCGCATGGAAACTACGATGACCATGCGAAAGTAATTAAAGAAATTCGCGCGCTCACAAAGGCAGAAAAGAGATCGCTTGCGATCCTGCAGGACCTGCAGGGCCCAAAGCTGCGCACCGGTATGCTCGAGGACGGCGAGGCAATCCTCCTTTCGCCCGGTGAGCAGATAAACCTTACGACACGCGATGTCATCGGCACAAAGGACACGATCCAAGTTAAGTACGATTCCTTTGCACAAGACGTAAATGAAGGCGATCGGATCCTATTGGATGATGGCCGCATCGAGCTGTGCGTCACCTCGATCGATGGTAATGATGTTGCGACGAAAGTTGTTTATGGTGGAAAGCTCGGAAACAAGAAAGGGATCAACCTCCCCGGCGTTATCTTATCAGCGCCCTCCCTCACAAAGAAAGATTTTCAGGACATCGAATTTGGACTCGCGCATGACGTTGATGCAATTGCGCTTTCGTTCGTGCGCCGCGCAGAGGATATCGTAAGTCTCCGAGAGGCTATCTCATCATCGACTCACGATGGCGTCACCCCATTAATAATCGCTAAGTTGGAGAAACCGGAAGCTATCGATAATCTAAACCAGATCCTCGCCGTGTGCGACGGCGTAATGGTCGCGCGGGGCGACCTGGGCGTGGAAGTCGCACCGGAGCGCGTGCCATCCATACAAAAACACATCATCCAGCACGCAAATGCAGCGCAACGATTCGTGATTACGGCCACACAAATGCTGGATTCGATGATCGAAAACCCGAGACCCTCTCGTGCTGAAGCGTCGGATGTAGCCAATGCCGTGTTCGATGGAAGCGATATTTTGATGCTCTCCGGCGAAACGGCTATCGGCGAATACCCTGTCGCAACCGTTGAAACGATGGACAGGATCATCCGTGACGCAGAAAGCCACGCCCCGCAATGGAGTTGTGTACTCGCAGATGAAATATTAATCACGGATGATGACGCCGTGGCGACAACACAGGCTGCAAAAGCTTTAGCACGCGATCGCGATGTCGCTGCCATTGCCGTTTTTACGCGTTCTGGCCGGACAGCCCGTCTTATGTCGTACACTCGCCCAAGAGTCCCGATCGTAGCGTTCACACCAGAGGCGAAAACTTTCCATCAACTCTCGCTAGCCTGGGGTGTCATCCCTCACCTGGTCAAGAAGGCAAATTCAGTCGAGGAGATGATCGCTAGAGTTCGTGATGCATGTCTGGCAAGCGCCATCGTAAACCATGGCCAGCAAATTGTGCTTGTCGCCAGCCTACCGATCGGCGAGATGGGACCTCCGAATTTCACCCTGCTCCACACTATAGAGTAGGCCCACCAATCGGAGATATGTAAGGGGGATAGAATATGAAATTCAAAGAGAAGTTTAGAATTGAGTCTGCGCGGCTTCGTTTCTGGGATTACACCTCGCCAGGGTGGTATTTCGTGACGGTTTGTACGAAAAATAAGAAGTGTTTCTTTGGCGATGTCATCGATGGGGAAATGAATCTGTCTGAAGTCGGCAGGATTGTTTCTGAAGAGTGGTTGAAAACTACAATAATCAGATCGAATATTATGCTGGACGAATGGGTTGTCATGCCCAATCATCTTCATGGAATTCTTGTGATAACGGAACGGATGACCAACGTAGAGACCAGGGCGTCTCTACAAGATCAAAATGGAAGCCCGGCACATTGGGGGCGATCATCAATCAATTTAAATCAATATCAACGAAACGAATCCGTCGTGCAGGAACACCAGCGTTTGCCTGGCAACCTCGATTCTTTGACCACATCATCAGGAATGAGGATGCCCTGTCGCGCATTCGAACCTACATACAAACCAATCCACTGAAATGGGAATTTGAAAAATATTACCGCTGAATTAGTAGCTCATCATCGTAGAGACGTTGCATGCAACGTCTCTACCATCATCAACAATGTCTTCAATCTCCTCTCGAAACGGATGCTCAGCCCTAGAGGCCAGGGCGTCTCTACCACTTCAGAATTGGGATAGGGGGGAGCCTCGCGACTCCTCCCCTCCCACACCACCGGACATGCGGGTCCGCATCCGGCGGTTCGGCCAAGTTAGCAAAGCAGAACTT
>JAUWFP010000209.1 GCA_030606845.1 Anaerolineales bacterium
AAGATAGCACGCAGGACTGTCGCGAAATACCGTGCGGTTGAAGGTATTCTGCCAGCTCGATTACGCGGGGCAAGAAAACTATCGCAGGCAGCCTAAGGTGTAATCTTTGGCTAAGGATACTTCACCCACCAATCCGATCTCCCGCTTATTTAAGTCTGATCCCTACCGCGAGCTTTTCCTCTCCCTCGCCGATACTCTAGACAACTCCGTCCTGGTCGTATCCGGGACGGAATCGCGTCTGCTCACTTGCAATCATGAATTCCTGCTCCTTTCAGGCTACGCCCGGAAGGATCTCGATGACTTAAGCCCCTCCACCCTTTTCCCAGGTGAAGAAGGCCACGTTATGCTCGAGCAGATCCTTGACACTTGGGAGAACCCGGATTGCACACTCCAAGATGTTCCGCTGCAGACACGCACTGGGGAAATCGTCCTCATTGATCTCGAAGCGCACCCAATCGCGCCACCTCGAACAGCTGTCCTTCTCCAAATAAAGCCTGCGAGTGCTCGCTCACAAATAGAGCAACGCAAACTTGCTGAGGAGACGCTCCTCCGCAGCTTGGAGAACATCACAAACTTGATCCTGACGGGAGGCACATCCGCTCTGCCAACGGCTCTTGAGCTCTGCCAGGATCCACTTTGCGCGTCCTACACCGCAATCTATAGGCTTTCGGCGACCTCCCCCGACTATTTCATCGAGGGCGTACTGCCCCCCGAATTCCCGGAATCGGTCCCTGCCGCCGAAATCGGCAATTTGCAGACGTTAACTTCTTGGAGCCTGGGCCAACGCCCTGAGGGCGAACTACAGCGTGCAGCGAGAACCGCAGAGCTCACCCATCTGAAAACCGCACTGATTGGTGATGATTCTGCCTGGATCGGTATTTTCATCGTCGGCTGGAAAGAGGAGACCGCGATAAGTCCCGACATCGATCCGCTGATCCGCATCATCGCCAACCTCCTCCACACTGCGATCTATCTGAGCCAGCTGCGCTCCACCATCCTCGAGGGCGAAACGACGCTGGAGGCGCTCGAGGCAGAGATCACGAGCCAATTCGAGGCTATCTCGGATACGCTGATAACCGTGGACTCTTCGCTCACCATCATTAGAGCGAATTCGGCGATCAACCGCCTGCTTGGTTACCACCCACATGAAGTTAAAGACCTTGCCATCCAGGATGTTCTTGTAGGTCCCGAGGACGTGACAACAACAATCCTCGACGCATTGGGACACAAGCGCATTGCAGAACGGTCAAGACTCATACTTCACCATCGCGATGGCACACGTCTGCCGGTCCATTTACGGGTTATCCCTATGGCTGGAGCTGCAGATGATCAACTTCTCATCGTTCTAGGTGACCAATCCGAACAGCAGGCCATTGAAGATCAAACAGAAATCCTGGCGCAGAGAGCGCTGTTAGGAGAAGTCACAGCGATTTTCGCTCATGAAGTGAGAAATCCCATTAACAACATATCCACCGGTGTCCAGCTCGTCGCCTCGCGCCTCGGTGAAAATCACCCACAATTCGAGGCGCTGGGAACCATTCGGGCGGAGTGTGTTCGCCTCGACCAGCTTATGAGCGACGTTCTCTTCTTCGCCCGCCCGCTCCAGCTTAAGATGGACCCACTAGATCTCGCTGAGCTTCTTCAGAGAGTGATCACGAGATGGGCGCCGCGCTTTAATCAAACCGGCACTCGCTGCCATACTTCATTCGATCCTGATACGCCGCTCGCTTCAGCAGATCCGAGGACACTTGAACGAGTCATCGTAAACCTTATAAGCAACGCTCTTGAAGCCATGACTGAAGGCGGCACACTCTCCATTAATATCGCGCCCATAGGTCCTGCCCAAAATAGCATGATCGAGTTGAAGGTCGCGGATACCGGCCCAGGCATCCCCCCTGATAAGATCCACCGCATATTTGACCCCTTTTTCACCACGAAGAAGGACGGGACAGGCCTGGGGCTTGCGATTAGTCGACGCATAATAACCGCCCATAAAGGGACAATTCAGGTCGAGAGCTTTCCTGATGCAGGTACTGTGTTTACAATTCACCTTCCATCTGCAGACCTTAGCTCCAAGGAGTGATGAATGACCGCAACGGTATTGATCGTTGACGACGAAGAGACCGCCCGCAACTTCATCAGTGAAGCGTTGAGTGATGCTGGCTACGAAGCAATCGAAGCGGGGACCTTGAAGGAAGCAAACAAAGCAATCGACAAGGGTATAGGAGATATCATCCTGCTCGACGTCATGCTCCCCGATGGATCCGGGCTATCTTTGCTCGACCGCCTCGCCCTGGAAAACCCACGGCCACCGGTGATCTTGATCACCGCTTTTGGAGAAGTCGATACAGCAGTCGACGCGATGAAGAAAGGCGCACTGGATTTCCTGCAAAAACCCCTCGATCTCGACCGCTTGCTTCAAGCTATTGAGCGATCATCCGAGGTCGTAGGTCTGCGCCGGGAGCTTGATCTCCTGCGCCGGACTTCAATTCTGGAAACCGAGATGGTCATTGGCGACACACCGAGCATGAAACAGATCATGCACGAAGCCGAACGCGCGGCCCAAGCCGCCGTTTCTGTCCTAATCACGGGCGAGACAGGGACAGGCAAGGAAGTCCTTGCTCGATCCATTCACAGTTTTGGACCACGTGCAGATACGCCTTTTATCCCCATTAACTGCGCTGCGCTGCCGGACACGATGATCGAATCGGAATTATTTGGTCATGAAGCAGGAGCCTTCACCGGTGCGCAAAAAAAGAAACCGGGGTTGATCGAGATCGCTGACGGCGGCATCCTCTTCCTCGACGAAATCTCCTCGACCAAGCAGGAAATGCAAGCCAAGCTGCTGCGTGTCCTCGATGAGCAAAAATTCAGGCGAGTGGGCGGGGTAAAAGAAATTGCCGTTGACGTACAGATCATCGCTGCTTCGAATCGAAACCTCCCGGCGATGATCGAGGAGGGCACTTTCAGGGAGGACCTCTACTACCGGCTGAAAGTGGTCGATCTTCACCTCCCGCCTCTTCGTGATCGCATTGTCGATCTTCCTGCGCTTACCGGTAACTTCATCCGTCAAATCAACCTCCGTGTCGGCGGCATCGTTGAGGGAATCACGCCTCGTGCGCTAGACGCGTTGAAAGCTCACTCCTGGCCCGGAAACATCCGAGAACTCCGTCACGTGATCGAGCGGGCAATCTTGTTTTGCGACGAGGAAAACATCGATCTCGCACACCTACCGCCTGATATCCGAGATCTCGCTTCCTGATTTGTTTGGCACACTACTTGCAACATTCGCCTTCAGACGCATTACCTGGAGGCGAAAATGATTCCCCTTACCTTTAGCGATGTACAAATCCTCATAGCTTCATCCATCTTCATCTTGGGCTTCTTGTTGGTGCTCATCGGCGCCTTAGTTTTGGTCAGCCGAGGCTATTCCCGAGAAGTGCGGGCATTGGCGGCTCACACCGCCAGGCTTGGTCAGAAAGGCATTGCCCAAGAGGTTACGGGGCTTGTGACCAGCGCCACTGAGCTCGTCGCTTCGCTTAACGGCCTGGTTCGTACCGCAAGCGGAATCGGCGTCTTGCTGATTTCGGTTGGGTTGGGCTTGATGTACGCAGGCTATTGGGTCATTCAGCAAATCAGCTGGACAATCTAACCGACTGGATGGGTACTATGCTCAATGACACGGACATCTTGCAGTATTTAAACCAGGCCCTGAACGAAGAAGATCTTTCCAGTGCAATCCGAAGAATCCTGTATGTGCCAGAGGCATGGTGCGAGATTCACAACAACGAATTCCTCACTCTTGCTCTGGAGAAGATCGATCGTGCTGGTTGGTCCCCCGCCACCCTGGCTTCTCTAGCCATCGGACAATCCTCGTTATCGAGTGCGCTAGATACTCTCTCCTCCGAACAGGAGAGTCGTATCTCAAATCTAATAGATTTGAATGCTGACACTGAGAACAAAAGCCTTGTTGACATCGCACTGCTCTCTATCACGCTGATGAGAATTGCGGCCGATGAAGGGCTGGATGGTCTTACAGAAGCGATATTCGAAAACACTAATTTCTGGGCCTCAGCGCTTTGCTGCGCATGGCCATATCTCGAGTTTGGGCAGGAAATAATCGATGCGCTAATCCGGGAAGGAAGTCAAGCTACGATAGGGCTGGTAACACAAATACTGCATTCGAACATGGATGTCCCAAGTGCTGTTCAGATTCTCTCGGATTGTGACCCAAACTTAATTCGTAAAGTTTTAATCAGTTTGAACCACATGCAAGAGGACGAATTATTCCTGGCACTTTCTGAATCGGTCAATGAAGAGCTCCACCCGATTACAGCGAATAATCAACAAGATCCAGGCGACCTCTCAGAACAGGCGATCATTCTTGCAGCTGCAGGAAATGCAGCTGGCGCGCAAGAAATCGTCTCTCAAGCCTGGGATCGAACCACATTGATCTCAGCACAGGTCGCAGATCGATTGGCTGATATCGCCAGGATGGATGATGACCCGGTACTTGAAGTGGAGGCACGCAAGCAAGCGCTCCAATTGAAGCTCACGCCAAGGCGGCGTGCTGAGCTGGCAAAGGC